>NZ_BAAILP010000230.1:6417-75076 GCF_054589055.1 Novosphingobium sp. 11B
AAGAGACGGTCCTGCCAGGCCGGGTTGAACTGGTAGAGGCCATAGCCCGCGTTCGGATCGTACTTGGGCTTGCCGTCAAGAACGTTCAGCACGTCGAAGTACAGCTTGAAGCGGTCGGCGACCTTGACTTCGCCGTGTGCGTCGAGATCGAAGGTGCTCGGGCCGTGGCACTGCACCGGATCGCCGTTGCCGTACGTCAGCAGCTGACCGTTATCGCCGCTTTCCGCGCAGTTCTTGTAGACGCCGCCGGCATCCGCCGAAGTCGACGAATAGCCGCTGGTGTAGTTTGCTGTCAGGGTCAGGCTGGCCTTGTTGTTGAAGTCCAGCGTATTCTGCCAGGTCACGCGGAAGCGCGGGGCGCCCGAGCACGAGGTCAGGTTGCAGCCGCCCAGCGAACCGTCATAGCGCCAAATCGTGGTGCTGCCGTCGGCCTCCTGGTTCTCCTGCTGGAGACGGATCAGATACGAGGCGTTGGCCTTGCTCTGCCAGGTGATCTTGTCGCTGAGGTAGATGCGCGCATCGGCCGAGAAGTCGATGCCCGAACCCATCATCGCGTTCTGGTTCTTGAACGAGCTGACGACCTGGCCCAGCAGCGGCAGCGCATCCGGGTTTTGCGGATCCGCCTGCCCCGGAAGCACGGTGACGCCCGGCAGGTTCACGACGCCGTTGTTGGCGTAGTATTCCTGGATCGCGTCGCCGATGCTGACCGAGGTGATCAGGTTCTTGATCTTGGTGTGCCAGTAATCGAGCGTGAACGTGATGTTGCGGGTCGGCTGCAGCACTGCGCCCAGCGTGTACGAGGTCGACTTCTCCGCCTTCAGGTCGGGGTTGCCCGAATTGGTCGAACCCGGCGAATATGTACCTGCATAATAGGCGGGGTTGCTCTTGTGAGCGTCGCAGAAGGCGGCATAGAGCGCCTGCGTGCAGTTGATTTGCGAGCTCTGGTAGCCGGTAGCGGGCAGCTGGAACGATTCGTTCAGGTTCGGGGCACGGAAGCCCTTAGAGAACGTGCCGCGCAGCTTGAGCTGGTCGACGGGTTTGAACTCCGCCTCGAACTTGGGCGAGAAGTTCTTCTGGCCGGTCGAGTAGTGGTCATACGATCCGTCGAACTTCATGCGGAACTGGTCCACGATCGGCACGGAGATTTCGTACGAGGTCGACCAGATATCGCGGTTGCCCTTCACGCCCACGGCATTGATGCCGTAGTAGCGCGCGTAGGGATTTTCGTTGTCCGGGGCGTTCGAGCTGGGGTTGTTGATCGACTCGTAGCGGTACTGGCCCGCGACGGCGATGTTGACCATGCCGCCCGGCAGTTCGAATACGTCCTTGCTGAGCGTGCCGATGACCTGCGCCAGCTTGGAGGTGGCGCGCTTGTTCTGGTCGGGGAAGATCTGCTGGCGAGCTTCAGCCGAATTCGCCGAAGGATCGACGAAGTTGTAGGTGCCCTGGGCGATGGCGTCGGCCAGGCCCTGCAGGTAGATGTAGCCGGTGTTCTTGACGTCCAGCGTGACTTCCGAAGCCGTCGCGCCGACCGAGTAGTTCCAGCCGTCACCGAAGCTGCCGTTGATGCCCGCCGCGATGCGATAGGTCTTGGCGTCGGTGTAGGTGCGGCGCGGCTGGTCGGGCATGCCGCTCAGACGAGCGAGCTGGCCCTGCGCGGCGTAGGGGTTGTTCGGGTTCAGCGTGCCGTTCGAGGCGTTGCAGCCCGTCGCCAGCAGGTTGCCGCCAACGACCGACGCGGTGCCGGTGGGGCAGACGTAGACCGGCAGGAATACGTTGGTCGCGGCGATCTGGGTGCCGCCCGCTGCGGTCTGGCCCGCCCAAGACGAGTTCACGTTCTCGTTGGCGGTCTTCACGTTGTAGTAGTTGAGCGCGATGAACGCCTCGGCATTGCTGCCGACCTTCACGGTGCCGCGCAGCGACGCGCCCTTGCGGGTCGTTGCGGCCGTGTACATGCTGTAGTCGTTGACGAGGTCCTGCTGGCAGACCACCGACGGCGCGTTGTTGACGCCGTTGTTCGCGTTCGCGGTCGAAGCCTGCTGGCCGGGGGTCAGCGTCTGCGCGGTCAGGCCACCGCAGCCGGCGCCTGCGTTGAGCAACTGATACGAGCCATTGTAGAGGATCGCGGGCTTGTCGCCGGTGCTGTAGACCGGAACGTAGTTGCCATTGGCGTCGATCGTGGTCTGGGTGGACTGGCCGAAGTTGACAGTGGTCGACTGGAAGCCATTGTAGCTGCCGTCGGCCTGGATGCCGTTGCGGATCGAGTTGGTCAGGCAGCCCTGTTCGGCGGTGCCGCAGATGCTGCTTTGGTCGGCAGTGCTCCAGGGCCCGCTGCGGTCGCGCAGATACAGCGAGTCGTTGTGCTGGTACTCGGCGCTGGCATAGATGTTGAAGCCCTGATCGTTCAGGTCGCCATAGCCGTAGGTCGCGTTGATGCGCTGCTCGCCGCCGTCGCCGCGCTGCGAGATGCCCATCGAACCGTCGAGATGCAGGCCCTGGACCTGGCGCTTGGTGATGACGTTGACCACACCGGCGATCGCGTCCGAACCGTAAGTCGCCGAGGCGCCGTCAAGTAGGGTGTCGATGCTCTGCACCGAGCTGCTGGGGATCGAGTTGATGTCGACGATGTTGCGCTGGGTGTCGTCCGCCAGCGGGTAGTACGCGGTGCGCATGCCGTCGAACAGGGTCAGCGTGTAGGCGTTGTTGAAGCCGCGAAGCGAAGGGGCGGTGGCGCCGGTGGTGAAACCGTTTGCCGACCAACTGGCGGGGATCGTGCCCGCATTGTTGGCGGTCAGCGACTGCAGTGCGTCCGATACCGTGGTGATGCCGCGCTTGCTCAGATCGTCGGCGGTGACCGATACTACCGGCGAGGCAGTGGCGGCGGCCGGATTACGGGTGATCGAACCGGTGACGACGATGGTGTTCTCTTCGCCTGCGTCGGCAGCCTGGGGGGCGGCGTCCTGGGCATAAGCAGTACCGCACAGCAACGCGAATGCGGTCAGGCAAGTCGCGCTGCGCAGCACGGCCTTCTGGGGGGGTGTCTTCAAGTCTACGTTCCTTGTCCTTTACCCCGGCAAGATGTGTGACCAAGCTCGCCGGAAGTGCGGTCGATGCCGCTCAGAGCGCGCGTGTTTACGCTCATGGGGAGCCCTCTAGCCCCGGCTCGCCAACGCTTTCAAAGAACATTTCCCAATGATTGCTTAATGTTGCAGTTAAGTTGCAATTTTACAACATAAATACAAAAAGTGTCATAAGCAGCTTGGAGGCCGTCTGAACCTAGCCAGAACGAAAATGCAAAAATGACCTGTTATCACCATCAGTGCGCGCACTTTGGATGCCGATTCCTGCAATCGGACGTATGATGATGCAACTGAGATGGTATCAGACAGGGTGCTCTCTACACCTATGATCTGTCGAGGCGATGAGCCTCTTGAGGCTTTCACGAATCTACGCGCACTCATCGATGCAAAGCGGCACAATGAGGCTACACTGGGCGGTAATCCTTCTGGGCAAGAATCCGCGTTGCTCGATCAGGAAGCGACCATTCTTGAAAATTTCAGGCGGCTCGGTTCCGGCGAGGGCACTGTTGATGGGAGCCACGACGAGCCATTTGCTCCGTGAGATTGGCATGGAACGTCGGGTGGTGCTCTCCCGGTAAGTGGCCCTTCGTGCAGCGTGCGCGCGCTAACGAACGATAACGGGCGTTCCGCAATGACCGCAGCCACAATCCTGCCTGTCATTCATCAACGGAGGTTGCGATGAAGCACGATGTGGCTTTCTCAAGTGCCGGCCGCTCGTCACAATCCTTGCCATCACCGTGGAGGGCGATGCCAATGGTGCGCCGCATCCCGATCCGGCTACCTACCGCGCGAAGTTTGCAGGACCCTATGAGCACCGGCTGATCGCGAGTGGCGTCGGTCACAACCTGCCGCGGGAAGCGCCGGTGGCATTTGCCAAGGCAGTCCTCGATGCCGGCAGGATGGGCGCATGATCCGTATCTCGTGCTGCATTCTTGGCGCCTCATTCGTCTTGCTGGGTGCCTCCGGGGCGGCCGGAACTGTGCGGTGGGAAGCCGATGCCGCGCCGGTTTATGGCGTGCCTTCCCGCCGGATGCCGCGACTGGAAGCTCATCAGCGTTGCGCACGAGGCGGGGAAGAACGATGATATCCGGGCCACCCTTGGAAACGCCATCGCGGTGCGCGCCTATCGCAAGGGCATCCGCTCGTTCCCCGATGGCGCGGTGATCGTCAGGCCGGCGTGGCGTCACGAATCTTCGCCGCGCAACGATGCCGTGTTTCCTGCGCCGCAATCCTTCGTAGCGGGTGAACCCACCAATGTGCAGGTTGGCGTCAAGGATGCGCGCCGCTGCGCAGCTAGTGGTGGATGGGGTTACGGCCAGTTCGACAATGACATGCCTAACTCCAATGAAGCTCTGATCTGTTCCTGCGCCGCTTGTCATGCAAAGCCCGACGCGGGCGCCGATTGGGTCTTTACGGTATCTCGCGCTGCGGTCCGGCAAGCCGTGGGCGATTGACGCGCCGCTGGGCGGGATGGGGCACCGCATCGGCGCGCTCGATCAGTTGCGCCATGAAGTGCATGGCGGCCGGGGGAATGTTTCGGTCGGCATCGCCATAGACGAACCATGACGGCACATGCTTCCATGCCGGTTGGGCAGAGGGTTCGGAAAGTACCGCATCCATCACGGGAAACTGCCCGGCGGCCATCAGTCGAGCCTGCGCCGCAGGCAGGTCGGCGGCGAACTGGGCAGGGAAGAGCTTCTGCTGAATGTCCAGGTCGTTGGCTCCGCCCGGCAGCGTGCTGCCGGGGAACTTGCCGGTCAGGCCGAGTGCGGTCTCGTCCGCCTCCGGAGCGAAAGCGGCGACGTAGACCAGCCCCTTCACGTTAGCCGCGCCTTCCGCAACCTCGCTGATCACCGATCCGCCGTAGGAATGGCCCACAAGCGCGACTAGCCCGGCGGTCGCTTTCGTCACGCCCGCCACGATCTCGGCATCGGCATGCACGCCGCGCTTACCCTCGGCTGTTCAGGAACATTGGGACTTTATAACCACCCGAAGTCGGGCTTCTCGGTAATGCGAATTAATCGCATCAGGGAGGACGACGTGACGTACTGGAAAACGAGCGCTTGGGGAATTTTTGTAGCAAGCACCCTCGTGGCGGCGCCCGCTTGCGCGGATGAACCCCTGTTCGGTTACATCTACACGACCGATACCCTGCCGAAAGACCAATCGGAGGTAGAGCAGTGGGTTACGCTGCGCGAGGGTCGTTCGCAGGGGGACTTTCACCTGCTGCAGACGCGCACGGAAGTTTCGCACGGCGTCACGGACAATTTCCAGTTGTCCGGTTACGCCAACCTGGCTTACGCGAACGTGAAGGGCAACACGCCCAGCGGCGATACAGTGCCGCCCGAAGTGTTTGCCGACTTCGCCTCGGA
This sequence comes from Novosphingobium sp. 11B, assembly GCF_054589055.1. Lineage (NCBI taxonomy): Bacteria > Pseudomonadati > Pseudomonadota > Alphaproteobacteria > Sphingomonadales > Sphingomonadaceae > Novosphingobium > Novosphingobium sp. 11B. Next base: position 11,870 of record NZ_BAAILP010000230.1, read on the forward strand.
CCCGGCTCGACGCTTCAGCAAGGCACGTCTGGAATCCGTTTCCGTCGAAGGAATTTACCGGATTTCAAGCCCCTACACGAACGGCGTCGGGGTCGCGCTCTATCTGGAACCCTCGATCGGTCCGCGCACGCGCGAGATGGAGGCGCGATTGATTCTTCAAAAGAATTTCCTGGACGACAAACTGGTCTTCGCGGCCAATGCAACGCTGGGCTACGAGTGGCGCAAGCTGCTCGGCGATTCAAGCGCAGATCCCACCTCGGAAGAATTCGTTACGCATTGGGACAAGGAAACCGACGTCAATTTCGGTTTCGCTGGAAGTTATCGTTTCACGTCGAACTGGTCGGTCGGCGGCGAATTGCAGAACGAGCGCGAATGGGCAGGGCTCAATCCATTCAAGGCCTCCAACCGCACCAACCAGGCCTGGTACCTTGGACCGACGATGCATTACGGCGGCCGGCACTTCTTTGCGACGTTCACGACGCTGTTCCAGATGCCGTGGGCGAAGGACTACGCTAATCCTGCTGCCGAGAGCTTTGTCGTCAACGGTATCACGAATGCCGACGACTTCGAAAAGTATCGTTTCCGTCTCAAGGTTGGATATTATTTCTAGGACCGCGCCATGGCACATTTTTCCTATCGCATCCTTCCGCTGGCGACGCTCGCCCTGGCTGCACCGGCGCAGGCGACCGTATACCTGACGGTCGAGCAGGCGCAGAACCAGATGTTCCCGCGCCAGGCCTTAACGCCGCAATTCCGCACGTTGACTGCCGAACAGGTCGCAGCGATCCGCAAGGCATCGGGGGAAAATCCCCTGTCGCACAATCTTCGCGCCTGGCGCGCGGCGGACGGCGGCTGGTTCATCGTCGATGAAGTGGTGGGCAAGCACGAGTTCATCACCTATGCTGTGTCGTTGGACGGCAGCGGGGCGGTGCGCGATGTCGAGATACTCGACTACCGCGAAGCGTATGGTGGTCAGGTCCGCGATCCGCGATGGCGACAGCAGTTCGTCGGCAAGCGGTCGGGTCAGTCGTTGAAGCTCGGCGGCGACATCAAGAATGTCTCCGGAGCGACCCTTTCCTGCAAGCATATCACCGACGGAGTGAGGCGCGTGCTGGCGACTTATGCCATCGTTCTTGCACATGCGTGAAGAAAATGCCCGGCGGTGCCGACCGATCCTGGGAACTTTCGTCGAGATCGCCGTCCCGAAAGTGGCGGCAGCGGCAATCGATTCCGCATTCGCCCGGATCGAGCACATCCACGCGCGGATGTCCTTCCATTCGGAAGGCAGCGATCTGGCCGCATTGCGTAAAGCACGCTCCGGCGCCAGCGTGGCGGTTGACATGGCGACGATAGAGGTCCTGCGGCTTGCGCAGGACCTCTATCGTCGCACTGATGGCGTGTTTGATGCGGCCGTGGGCACCCGACTGGTAGAATGGGGCTTCCTGCCCGAACCCAACGGGTATCGGGACAAGGAATGGGACGGCGGCATGCTCGACGTGGAAATCCTCGACGAAACACACGTGTCAGTTTCCCGGCGCGTTTTGTTGGACCTTGGCGGCATCGCCAAGGGATATGCGGTCGATTGCGCCGTGGATGCTTTGATGGAAGCTGGGGCCTCGTCTGGAACCGTCAATGCCGGGGGCGATCTGCGGGTCTTCGGGGAATGGGAGGAAATCGTGCACCTGAGGGAAGCCGATGAAACGATTGGCGGCTCTCTTGCCGTTCGGAATGCGGCCCTGGCGAGTTCGAGCAATCTTCACGACCGCCGCCGGCATCACGCAGGTGCAACCAGTCCCCATGTCCTGCGGCAAGCCCCGGTACTGGCCGACAATGCCGTGACTGTCATCGCCGAACGGTGCGTCATCGCCGACGCCATGACCAAAGTCGCTCTCGCATCCCCGGTGATGGCCGAGCGCGTTCTTGCCGACTTGAATGCCGAACTGATCGACCGACGCGCCTTGAGGGTGCTCCACTGATGCTGCATCTCAAGACCGCCAAGCTCGCACGCTGGCAAGTCCGCCTCTTGTGCTGGGGCTGCGCTGCCCTCTGGCTCAGTGGCGTAGCGTGGCTGCTGCTGCACAACTTCATCCAGGTGCAGAGCGACTTTGGCCCCGAAGCCAACCCACTGGAACCGTGGATGCTGCGCATTCACGGCGCCGCCGTGCAGATCGTGCTGCTGGGGCTCGGAAGCTTGTTGGTCGTGCACGTCTGGCGCGGCTGGACATACAGGAGCCAGCGGGCGCTGGGCATTTCGTTGCTGAGCGTGGCCGGGCTGCTCATCGTCAGCGGCTTCATGCTCTATTATGTGGGGGACGAGGATTGGCGAGGGGTGACGAGCACCGCACACTGGATCGTGGGGATCCTCGCCTTGCCGATGTTCCTGCTGCACTACTTTCAGGGCAAGCGTATTCGACGGGGGTAAACGCTCTTTTCGTACGGCCTCGTTGTTGGCACACGGAGCTGGCGTGCGGGGCCCCGGTTAATCACCGCCGCAGGGTGAAACTGCAGGAGTTTGCTATCGTGCGCGCACTTCTGGCTGAAGACGATCCGGCAACGGCCGTTTTTGTCAAACGCGGCCTCGCCGCCTGCAGCATTGCGGTCCATATGGTCGAAAGCGGCCTGGAAGCAATCGAGGCCGGAACCGGCGAGAGTTTCGACATCGTAATCCTCGACCGCATGCTTCCAGGGCTGGAGGGGCTGGATGTCCTCAGAAAACTGCGCGAGGCGGGGGTATTGGCACCTGTCCTGGTGCTCACGGCCAAGGGCGGCATCGCGGATCGCGTAGCCGGGCTGGATGCAGGCGCGGACGATTATCTCGTGAAGCCTTTTGCTCTGGCAGAACTGGTCGCGAGAGTGAATGCCCTGCTGCGTCGCCCGCCGATCAACTCCGCGGTGACCCGTCTGGAAGTGGGCGATGTCGTGATCGACATGCTGCGCCGGGAAGTGACGCGTGGACGGCGTCCCATCCACTTGCAGCCGCGCGAGTTCGGTATCTTGGAAGTGCTGATGCGCAACGCCGGCAAGGCGGTGACCCGGACCATGATACTCGAGCACGTATGGGGATTTCATTTCGACCCTGAGACGAACATCGTCGAAAGCCATCTCAGTCGGATGCGTTCCAAGCTTCGCGAAGGGTTCCATTGCGATTTGATCGAGACCGTCCGGGGCGTGGGATATCGCATGCGCATCGATGCCTGACATTCGCTCAAGCGCCGCATATCGGATTGCATTCTCCTACGCCGGGGCATTCGCGGCTGCGATCCTGGTCTTGGGCACGGCCGTCTATTTCGCCGCCGATGCGCAATTCCGGCATCAGCGCGACGGAGTGATCGCCGAAGAACTCGAAGATCTTGCGCAGGAAGGACTGGATGCCGCTCTTATCCGCGAGATCGAGCGACGCGAAGCGTGGCGAACCCGGCATGCCTTCAGCTACGCGCTGTTCGCAGCCACAGGCCGACGGCTGGGAGGGCATGCTGCGTTCGCCAAGCCGGCGGTTGGTTTCACGACCGCCCGATTGCCGGGAATGCGCGATGAGGATGGCACGATCCGCATCAAGGCGGTTACGCTTTCCGACGGCAGCAGGTTGGCGGTGGGGCTCGATTCAGTGGCGATCGCGGCGATCGATCGCACCATCCTCGCTCTGTTCGGCGGTGCATTCGTACTGGTACTTGCGACCGGAGCCATCGGCGCCGTGCTGCTTGGCCGTTATCTGGTGCATCGGCTGTCGGTCGTGACCGAAACCGCCAACGCCGTCGTCGCCGGCGATCTAACCCGTCGCATTGCCGTCAGCGGCCGACAAGATGAGTTCGACAGGGTCGCTTGTGCACTCAACGCCATGCTCGATCGCATCGCAGGATTGATGGAGAACTTGCGCCAGGTATCCAGCGATGTGGCCCATGACCTTCGCACCCCGCTGCTACGGCTGCGCGGCGAACTCGATCAGGTCGGGCAAACCGAAGGAGCCGTTGAACGGGCTATGGCGCAGGGCGACCATCTTCTTCGACTCTTCAGCGCCATATTACGCATAACCGAAGTGGAAGGCGGCGGCCTGAGTAGAGGGTTTGCGCGGATCGATTTGTCCGCGCTCGTCGAAGTTGTCGCCGATGGTTTCCAGCCCGCTTTACTGGACTGCGGGCAAGAGTTGATATGGGCGATCGAGCCCGATATTCACGTGGCTGGCGACCGTGAACTTCTCGCGCAGGCGGCCAGCAACATTCTCGACAATGCGCGCATTCATACGCCGCGAGGAACACAAATCCGCCTCTCGTTACGGCAATCGGCCAGTTTCGCCCTGGTTGAGATAGCGGACAATGGTCCTGGCGTTTCCGACAAGGAACGATCGGCCCTGGTCCGCCGCTTCTACCGTGGCGAAGCGAGCCGGACGACGCCGGGTAACGGTCTTGGGTTGAGCCTGGCGGCGGCGGTTGCGAGTGCCCATGGCGGTGAAATCGGACTGGAAGATAAAATGCCGGGGCTGGGCGTAACGATAGCAATACCCATCGGCACCTTGTGATTGCGCGGCCATGGGAACCCAAGGCGCACTTTTCTGCCGTAGTTCAAAACGTATTATTCAAACGTCGATGAAGGTAGTTCTCGTCAAACCCGGCTATCTGAACGCGTTTTGTCGGATCAATAATGTTCAGACTGCCGCGATTTAGCTCCATCGCTCCGCGCAGCCGCAATTCCTTGAGTACCCTGTTAATGTGCACAGCCGTCATTCCGAGCGCATCCGCAAGTATCAGCTGGGATAAGGGAAATGCAAAACTGTCGCCGTCAGCCAAGCCGATACTCCTTGCGCGGACATAGAGTTCGCACATCAGGTACGCCGCGCGCTCGATGTTGCTGCGGCGTCCCATGCTGACGATCCAGGCCCGCATTGTCGCCTCGTCGATGGGCTGCGCTGCGTACATGGCCCGCGCGATGTTCGGATAATCATCCAGTATTTCCTGCATTTCGGATCGCGAGATAGTGGCGATCATCGCCGGGGAAATTGCCCTGGATGCTGTAGTCCATCTCCGCCAGAATATTCACGTGAAGATCGCACGAATCGCCAGGCATCGGGAATGCCATCACCCGCCGCGCCCCACTTGGCAGAATCTTGTAGCGGCAAGCCCAGCCTTCAAGCAATACGAACACCGGGCCGGGTCTGTCACCTTCGCGGATTACATCTTGCCGAGCAGCATATTTCCGACTTCGCGCCGTGACTGCTTCCAACATTGCGACATCATCGGGCGCCAGCTCGACCAGTTTACTGAGTTTGTTCACGAACCTGTTCGCATCCTCATCGCATACACGGACATCCCAAAATTAAACATTGATAAAAGTTATTGTCATTTGTTGATTTATGCGGTGGAATCCAAGATGGCGGTTGTTGTGCTGGCCCCGTCGTCGAGTCAGGCGCCGCGACGCAGAAGCCAGCACCCATCGTGTTCGACAGGCGCCAGGCCAGCACTTTGCGGGTCGCCCAATCCATGATCGCTACCAGGTATAGGAACCCATGCCGCATCGGGATGTAGGTCCCGTCGGCGCACCACACATGATTGGGCCGCTCAATCGCCAGCTTGTGCAGCAGGTACGTATAGATCCGGTGTTGTGGATGCGGATCCCTGGTAGATCGGTGTCAGGCCCATCTTCCCCATCAGCCGCCGCACCCGCCGGCGACCGACATCATGACCTATTCGCTTCAGAAGTCGGGCCATCTGGCGGCTGCCATACCATGGGCAATCAAGAAACTTCCGCCGTGTCGAACAGGGTGACGCCGCTATCATAAGCCGCGCGTATGACGCGAATCATCTCCGCACGGTCTGGAATGGTCGTCTGATAGGTCCGGTGCATGTTCTGGGCACCGAGACCGACGGCGGAGACCTCAAGCGAGCCCAGTTTGCGACGATCGCCGGCCTGGTCCGCCTTGCCTGGGGCCGTTGCTGCGGTGGCGCTGGCTACCCTGCCTGTACCCGCGCCGAGCGCTGCGAGGGCAACGCCCGTACCGGCCACGCCGGCCGACCTGTGCTGATGCTGCTTCATCTGACATGGTTTCGCCTTTCGATCAGAGCTTGCGGGTGCCGAGCCATTTCACCATCGCCGGATCGCGATGGTCGAAGAAGCTGCTGGCCTTCTGGTCGAGCGTGGCGATCGCGGCGATGTCCTCTTCATCGAGGGTAAAGTCGAAGATCGCGAAGTTCTCGGCCATGCGCTCCTTACGGACCGACTTGGGGATCGCGACGATACCGCGCTGGTTCAGCCAGCGCAGGACGACCTGGGCGGTGCTTTTGCCGTGCTTAGCACCGATCGAGGCGAGCAACTCGTTGCTGAACAGTCCGTTCTTGCCTTCGGCGAAAGGTCCCCAGGCCTCCGCCTGAACCTTGTATTCCTCGAGCAAGGCATGCGCCTCGTCCTGCTGGTGGAAGGGGTGAATCTCGATCTGGTTGACAGCGGGCGCGATCTCGTTGTGCAGCACGAAATCCAGAAGGCGATCGGGATAGAAGTTGCTCACACCGATGGCCCGGATGCGGCCTTCGCGGTGCAGGTCCTGCATGGCCCGCCATGCGCCGTAAACGTCGCCGTAGGGCTGATGGATCAGCCAGAGGTCAAGATAGTCGAGCTGCAGCTTGTTGAGCGAACGCTCGAAGGCCGCCCTCGCGCCGTCATAGCTGGCGTCCTCGATCCACAGCTTGGTGGTGACGAACAGCTCGCGGCGGTCGATGCCGTGCCTACGGATGGCGTACCCGACGGCTTCTTCATTGCCATAGGACGTGGCGGTATCGAGCAGGCGGTAGCCGACATCTATGGCGTCACGCACGCTGCGCTCGCATTCTGACGGATCGGGAACCTGGAAAACGCCAAAGCCGAGGCTGGGCATTTCCACGCCGTTGTTCAACGTGACGCTGGGAACGGATTGGGACATGGGAAATCCTTAGTTTCAAATCAGCGATTGACGAGGCTCTGCGCGGATGCCGGATAGCGCTCGCCCACCAGTTCGATAGCGGTCAGTGCGTCGCGAATACGGGCCAGATCAGGCTCGCTCAGTTCCAGGGCGACAGCACCGAGGTTTTCTTCAAGCCGGTGCAGCTTGGTCGTGCCGGGAATCGGCACGATCGAGGAGCGCTGGGCCAGCAGCCAGGCCAAAGCCACCTGGGCGGGGGTTGCGTTCTTCTCGGCCGCGAGGCTCGTGACCAGTTCGACGAGAGCCCGGTTGGCCTCAAGGGCGTCGGTCTGGAAGCGCGGAACCGTGCTGCGGAAGTCATCCTTGGCGAACACCGTATCGGCGCTCATCTTGCCCGTCAGGAAGCCTTTGCCCAGCGGAGCGAACGGGACGAAGCCGATCCCGAGTTCATCGAGCACCGGCAGCAGTGCATTCTCCGGCTCGCGCCAGAACATCGAATATTCGCTCTGCAGCGCTGCCACCGGCTGCACGGTATGGGCACGGCGGATCGCATCTATCCCGGCCTCGGACATACCGAAATGCTTGACCTTGCCCGCTGCGATCAGGTCTTTCAGGGTGCCTGCCACATCCTCGATCGGCACGTTGGGATCGACGCGGTGCTGATAGAACAGATCGATGCTGTCGGTGCGCAGGCGCTTGAGCGCCTCGTCGGCAACCTGGCGGATACGCTCCGGGCGGCTGTCGAGGCCCTGCGCCGGAACGCCGTTCACGAAGCCGAACTTGGTTGCGATCACCACCTCGTCGCGGATTGGCTCCAGCGCCTCGCCCACCACTTCCTCGTTGAGGCCGGGGCCATAGGCTTCTGCCGTGTCGAAGAAGGTCACCCCTCGCGCGTGGGCATCGCGGATCAGCGTTACTGCTGCGCTGCGCTCCATTGGGGGGCCATAGCCGAAGCTGAGACCCATGCAGCCAAAGCCGATTTCCGAAACTTCGAGGCCAGTACGGCCGAGTTCACGTGTTTTCATGGGAACTGTCCTTTGTTCAAGCGGCGCCGGTGGCGCCCAAGGGTCTGGTTTGTGAGACTTTGTCCGCAGCAACGATTGTGGAGATCACCACCAGCAAGGCGAGAACCAGCATCATCGTGCCGGTTTCGAACGCAACGCCAATGCGCCTGACGGCGAAAGCCTGTCCCTGAAGCCCAGCGCTTGCGATGCCCGCGACCGCGACGAGGACGCTTAAGCCAACGGAACTGCCGATCTGGTGCGCGACGTTGACGGCTCCCGAGGCAGCGCCTGCATTCGCCTTATCCACTCCGGCCACACCAGCGGACGTCAGCGGGCTGAGCGTCAGGCCCTGGCTCACGCCGATCAGCAGCATCGGCAGCGCGACCGCAATGATGTAGGGCGAGCCCGCGTCCGCGAAGCTTAGCCACGCCATGCCCGTGATTCCGATCACGATACCCGCAACCATCAGGCGGTTGGCACTGAATGTCTTGACCAGTCTGGGAAATGCGATGGCGAACGGTACATGGAGGATGGTCGCCGGGATGAACGCGAGACCGCTTTTTGCCGGGCCGTAGCCCTTCACATCCTGCAGGTAGAGGGTCGTGAAGAAGAAGAACCCGACCATCGCGGCCAGATAGAGTATCCGGGCAGCATAAGCGCCCGAACGCACCCGGCTGGAAAACAGGTCAAGCGGCAGGATCGGTTGGGCAGCGCGACGTTCAATCATCATGAACACGGCGATGAGCGCAGCCGCTGAAGCAATCGACACGATCGTGATCGGGTCACTCCATCCGTTTTGCGCAGACCGGATGAAGCCGAAGACGAGGCAGCCAATGCCTAGCGTCGAGGTCAGGGCTCCAAGCAGATCGAAGCGACCCGTGTGCTTCGGGGTCTCCTGGATATAGCGATAGGACGCGATGATCAGGCCGATGCCGACCGGCAGGTTGACGTAAAATCCTGCACGCCAAGACACCCATTCGGCGAGCACACCGCCAAGGACCAGCCCGACTGTAGCTGAGGCGCCTGCCGCTGCTGCATAGTAGGAAACGGCGCGAGTGCGTTCATGACCTTCCGCGAAATTGGTCTGCAGCAGGGCCAGCGTCGATGGGGCCAGCACGGCGGCGCCAAAGCCCTGGATCGCGCGCCATGACAGCATCCATGTGACCGAAGGCGACGTGCCGATCGCCAATGAAGCCAGCGTGAAGATGGCAAGGCCCGTCACGAACATCCGCCGCCGTCCGAGGATGTCTCCCGCGCGCGCGCCCAGCAGCATGAAGCCCCCGAAAGTCAGCGTGTAGGCGCTCTGCACCCAGGCGAGGTTGGCCTCGCTGAAGCCAAGCTGGTCGTGGATCTTGGGCAAGCCGGTTAGCACGACCGAGATGTCGAGAACGATCATCACGTAGCTCACGAGGATGATCGCCAGAATGGCGCTCTTGTGCGGTTCGCCGGAAGGTTGAAGGCGCTGCGTCATTGTGAGGTCGATCCGAAGGTTCGTCAGGCTGCCCGGCAATCCGGCACAGGCAGCACGGGGAATTGTCGGTTTGGATATAGCCTCAGCACCGGAATGCGATTAGGCGCCATAATCGGCATGTCGCCATAAGGTGGTCTAATCAATGGCAGGCGAGAACTACAATGAGCTGGCGGCTTTCGTGATGGTAGCTCGCGAACGCAGCTTCACGCGCGCGGCGGCTCAGTTGGGTGTTTCTCAATCGGCGCTCAGCCAGACGATTAGGGGGCTCGAGGAAAGACTGGGCCTGCGCCTGCTGACCCGAACGACCCGCAGCGTCTCACCAACCGAAGCGGGTCACCGCCTGTTCGATACTGTGGCGCCGCGTTTTGAGGAGATCGCACAGGAACTGGCCTCGCTCAGCCAATTACGCGACAAGCCCTCCGGCAAGATCCGCATCAACGCGGGAGAGCATCCCGCAGTGTCCGTTCTGCAGCCGGCGTTGCGCAAGTTGCTGCCTGACAATCCCGATATCAGCGTAGAGATCGTCGTCGATTATGGACTGACCGATATCGTCGCCGGGGGGTTCGATGCCGGGGTGCGCCTGGGCGACCAGCTGGCCAAGGACATGATCGCGGTACGCATCGGTCCAGACCTGCGCATGGCCGTCGTCGGCTCGCCCGACTATTTCACCCGCTATCCCGCGCCGCGTTCACCCCAGGATCTGACCGCTCATAACTGCATCGGCATCCGGCTGCCGACCTATGGCGGCATCTTCCCCTGGGATCTCGACAAGGACGGCCATGAGGTCAATGTCCGGATCGAGGGGCAGTTGGTCTTCAACAACATCAGTCTGCGACTGAACTCGGCACTCGACGGGCTGGGTCTTGCCTATCTTCCTGAGGATCAGGTGATGCCCTACATTGAGCGTGGAGAGCTCCTCCGGGTGATGGAAGACTGGTGCGACCCCTTTCCCGGCTACCACCTCTATTATCCCAGCCGTCGCCACGCATCGCCGGCTTTCGCGCTGTTTGTGGAGACCTTGCGCTATCGGGGCTGATGGCCGACCGCGTCCGCGTACTGGGCATCGCTGACAAGCTCATCCCATGCGACGGACTGGCCATTGCTGCTCTCCGTCAACGCAACGTGGGTCATTGCTTCGTCGGGCCCTGCGCCGTGCCAATGCTTGATGCCGGGGCCGATCCAGACGACATCGCCCGGTCCGAACCGCTCGACCGGCTGCCCCCATTGCTGCACGAAACCGTGACCGCGCGTAACCACGAGGGTCTGGCCGAGCGGATGCGTGTGCCACGCGGTATGCGCGCCGGGAGCGAAGGTTACAGTCCCGCCGCCGATACGTGCCGGCGCCTCGCGCTGGAAGCGGCCCTCGACTTGCGCGGTCCCCGTGAAGTTGGCGGCCGCGCCAATGGATTTATCGGTCGAGCCTTCCCGGATGACCGAAACGCCCGGCCCCGTGCTATAATCGTCCCCTGCCATGGCAGGCATCGGCAGAAATGCCGCGCCGATGGTCATCGCTGCCTTGCTCAGTCCGCGCATCACTCAGTCTCGCTCTTGGGATGGAACACTTCACGCGCGACGCCGACCGCGTTGATGGCATTGGGCCAGCCCGCATAGAAGGCGAGCTGCGTGATAGCCTCGACGATCTCCGTCTCGGTGACGCCATTGCTGCGTGCGAGTTGCATGTGTGAGCGCAACTGCTCGGGGCGATTGAGGGCGATCAGCGCCGCGACGGTGACGAGGCTACGGTCCTGCTTGGCGAGGCCGGGCCGTTCCCAAACGTCGCCGAGCAGGACTTCGTCCGTCAGCTGAGCCAGCTTGGGATCGATGTCGCCCATCAGTTGCTGCGCGCGCGACGGCTCGCTAGCGGTCTTCGCTGCGGGCGTCTGAGCCTGGACCAAACCGGGTATCCCTAAACCGAGCATTGTGCCTGACATGAGGATGAGGCTGCGCGTGATCGTCTTCATACCGATAATCTATCCTTCTCGAAAATGACGGCGCCGTGGGAGGGAACGCTGTCGGACCCGCCGTGCGGTCTCAGGCTTGGATAGCCAGATTGCGGCCAGGACATTGCGGATCATCGGGCCGGTGATTTCCGAGACCTGGACATTGCCTAGTTTTGGGAAGACATAGGTCTCCAGCGTACGAAGCCACTGACCTTCATGCTTCTCATTGCGCCAGGTTTTGCGCTGGGCTGCTAGGACCTTGGCAGTGGCCTCCTTGAAGGTAGGCACGCCTTCGGCCTTACGCCGTTCGAAAACGGGGTCGAGGCCCAGCTCCACCCAGCTTCGAATCTCCCGAGCGCGCTCCCTTGCCTGGGCGAGCGACACCTTCGCCGCGCTGCCGATGCCAAAGTCGCGGCGGCTGCCGGCCTTCTGAACCCGGCACATCCAACTCTTGGTGCCGCTGGGTTGAATGATGAGAAAAAGTCCATCACCATCGCTCATGCGCCCGGCTTGGTGGCGTTTCTCACAGCGGTCGCGGACAGCTTACCCATGCCACAAATCTTCCCACATTTTTTCCCACACGACGAATCGGTTGCAGGCGAACAGGGATGAATGCGGGTGGACGCGAATCACCCGAAAGACCTGATTTCTCAGGGCCTTATCGGATGGTCGCGAATGTGGCTGGACAAGCCGGTGGCGGAGACGCCGGGATTCGAACCCGGGGTGCCCCCTTAAGGGCACGACGGTTTAGCAAACCGCTGGTTTCAGCCACTCACCCACGTCTCCGGATGCGGCTTGGAGCGGTGCCTATAACGGGAGCATTCGGGGGCGGCAAGGGGGCAAGCGTGCAAGAATGCAGATTTATTCAACACTCGCTTCACCGCGAGTTTCAAGTTCGACCTGCCGCAAAACCGACTCGGATCGTCGCCCGTTCATTGCTAGGTCAGGCGCGGTGGATTCTTGTGCGATGATACCAGTTTTGACCGTGCATGGGGCGCGGGGGACGTGGGAAGCGCCGGGAGCGGCGTGGAGAACGCAAGGTAATCACGCCATGAAGGGTCATTCTATGCAAGATCGCACGCAAACTGTTCGGGGGGCGCGTCGCAGGTCGGTCATCGGGCTGGCGGCGGCGTTGCTGGCGCTCGCCACCTCGGCCGCCCCGGCATTCGCGCAGGTCACGACCGTCGATCCCGATGCGGCGATCGACGGCGACCTCAATCGCGGCACGACTTATTCGCCGGTGCCGCCCGCAACCGATCCGGGCAACGGCACGCCTGTCGAAGGGCCACCCGCCACCGACTGGAACGGCGGGCAGCCGGCCTATCCTGCTCCCACGCCCGCGCCGACCTATCCCGCCGCACCGGCCGTCGCGACGCAGGACAATGGTTCGACCTACCGCGAGGACGACCTGATCGGCGCAGCCGAAGGTGTATTCGGCAAAGGCGCCAAGGGCCTCGCGGACATCATCAAGGACCTGCTCGCCAAGCAGGGCGAGCCCAACGCATACATCATCGGGCGCGAGGCAGGCGGCGCCCTTGCCGTGGGCCTGCGCTACGGTTCGGGCACGCTCCATCACAAGGTGGAAGGCGAGCGCCCGGTCTACTGGACCGGGCCGTCGATCGGCTTCGACGCCGGCGCGAATGCCGGCAATGCCTTCGTGCTGGTCTACAACCTCTACGACAGCCAGGACCTGTTCCATCGGTTCGGCGCGGGCGAAGGCCAGGCCTATCTCGTGGGCGGCTTTACCGTCAGCTACCTGCGCCGCGGAAACACCGTACTGATTCCCGTACGCGCGGGCGCGGGACTGCGTCTGGGCGCCAATATCGGCTACATGAAGTTCTCCGAAAAGCAGAGCTGGCTGCCCTTCTGACGCAACGATATTGCGCATCGACGCAGCCGTCCAACTAGGTGGTTGCGTCAAGCGGCGGGCGGGGTTAAGGGCCGCCCGCCATGCTCAACGATCTCAAGCAACAGCCCGCTGACGCGCTCCTTGCGCTGATCAAGCTCCACAACAACGATCCGCGCGCGGACAAGATCGACCTCGGTGTCGGCGTCTACAAGACCGCCGACGGCGACACGCCGGTCTTCGCCGCGATCAAGGCGGCCGAGAAGAAGCTGGTCGAGGAGCAGGACTCCAAGGCCTACCTCGGCCCCGAGGGTGACATGGGCTTCGTCGAGAAGCTGATGCCCTACGTGTTCGGCAAGGCCAACCCGACCATGGGCGGCCGGATCGAGGGCATGCAGACACCCGGCGGCACCGGTTCGCTGCGCCTCGCGCTCGCGATGGTGAAGCGTGCGGGCTACAAGCGCGTCATAGTCGGCAAGCCCAGCTGGCCGAACCATAACCAGATCTGCGCCGATCTCGGCCTCGAAGTCCTCGAGTTCAACCACGCGACCGGCGCCGGCGCCGACATGGACGCCCTGCGCGGCGTGATCGCCTCGGCGCAGGAAGGCGACGCGATCCTGCTGCACGGCTGCTGCCACAACCCGACAGGGATCGACTACACCCGTGCAGAGTGGGACGAGATCGCCGGACTGCTGGCCGCTTCGACCATCCTGCCCGTCCTCGACCTTGCCTACCAGGGCCTCGGCCAGGGCATGGAAGAAGATGCCTACGGCCTGCGCCGCGTTCTGGCATCGGTGCCCGAAGCGCTGATCTGCTATTCGTGCGACAAGAACTTCGGCCTCTATCGTGACCGCGTCGGTGCGCTCTACGCAATGGTCGCCGACCCCGCCGATCTCGCCAAGGTGATGTCGAACGGTCACTCGCTGGCGCGCGCCAACTGGTCGCAGCCGCCAGATCACGGCGGCGCGGCGGTTCGCGTGATCCTCGAGGACGAGGCCCTGACCGCGCAGTGGCTGGCCGAACTCGACGAGATGCGTGAGCGTATGCGCGGCGTGCGCGCCAAGCTGCAGGTGGCCGGCAAGACCGGCGGCGTCGATCTGACTCCGGTGGGTTCGCAGAACGGCCTGTTCTCGATCATCCCCTTCACCCCGGATCAGGTGCAGGCGATGCGTTCGGAATACGGCATCTACTTCGCCGCTTCCGGCCGCATCAACGTCGCGGGCCTGACCGACGGCAACATCGATCAGTTCATCGCCGCTGTCGCGGCCGTGACGGCCTGATCATGAACCGTCAGCCGGTTCTCGAGGGGGACCGGCTGACGCTCAGGCCCCTGCTCGAGGCGGATTGGGATGCGCTGTTCGCAGTCGCGTCCGATCCCGACATCTGGGCCGTGCATCCCTCGCACGATCGCTGGCAGGAGCCGGTGTTCCGCGCCTTCTTCGACGAGGCGTTGGCGGGTGGCGGCGCCCTTGCGATCCTCGATCGGGAGAACGGCGCAATCGTCGGCTCCTCCCGCTACGGAGCGCCCGAAGTCGAGCAACCCGGCGAAATCGAGATCGGCTGGACGTTCCTGGCACGCCGCTACTGGGGCGGCGGGTACAACGCCGAATTCAAGCGCATGATGCTTGCGCACGCACTCCAGCATTTCGAGCGTGTCATCTTCCAGGTGGGCGCGGACAACGTCATCTCGCGCAAGGCGATGGCGAATATCGGCGGCCGTCTGGTCGAGGGCCGTTCGCGCAGCTACGAGCGCTGCGGCGTGATGGTCGAGCACGTCATCTTCGAAATCACGCGCGAGAGTTTCACGGCAGGCCCGCTGGCCTGACCGGGTATCGTCCGCCTGTCGATCAACCGCCCAGGCGGTGATGGACGGCGGGTGAAGATATGGGCCTCGTCAGGCCTTTCCCGCCTGACGTTACGTGGAGCCTGCATGACAATCGATCGACCCATCGGGATCGCCCTCGTCGGCTGCGGCCGGATTGCGCCGCTGCATCTCAAGGCGATCGCCCGCAGTCCGGAGCATGCCCGACTGGTCGCCGTGGTCGATCCCGATCCCGCCCGCGCCGCCGAGTTCGCGCAAGAGTATGGCGTCGAACACGCCTGTACTTCGCTGGAAGAGGCGCTGGCGCTGGATGCTGTCGAAGCAGCGGTGCTGTGCACGCCTAACGCATTGCACGCGGATCAGGTGGAGCAGGTGCTGCGCGCCGGGCGCAACGTGCTGGTCGAGAAGCCGTTCTCCGAAACCGTCGCCGATGCCGAGCGGATCGCTGCACTGGCGGACGAAACCGGGCTGGTCCTTGCTGCCGGGCACACCTTTCGCCATGTCGAGGCGGTGCGTACCCTGCAGGACCGCCGCGCCGGGTTCGGCCGTCTGCGAGCGGTCAGCATCTCGATGTGCGTGTTTTGGGACGGCCCGCAGGCGCCCTGGTGGGCGACCCGCACGCGCGAGGAAGGACTAGTCCTTACCCTGTTCGCCCCGCATGCGATCGATTTCCTGCAACTCGTCGTCGGCGAGATCGATCCGCTGCGCATCCATGTCGAGGCGGCGCGCTTCCAGCCCGACTGGGCGGCAGAGGACGAGGCGATGATTTTGCTGCGCTATCCTGACGACGTGCTCGCCTCAATCCACGTTTCGTACAACCAGAAGCGCACGATGAACCGCAAGGTCGCGCACTTCGAGAACGCCACCGTGCGGGTCGAGAACGGTGATGAACTCTGGATCGACGACGAGCCCGTCGTCATGCCCGAGCGGGCGCCGGTGGATGACGATGTGCTCTTCAACGACGGGATCACGCACTATTTCGCGACGCAGGTTCGCGAGTTCGCTCTGGCGGTGAGGGGGCTGCCGAACCGCAGCGTGCTGCACCCCTCCGCCCTGCGCCAGACCCGCCTCAATCGCGCGATCGTGGCAGCGGCGCAACACGATAGCTACTGACACGCCATTCGTCATCCGCGCGAAGGCGGGGATGACGATGATACCGGTGAAGTCGATCAGGTCCTAGGCTGCGTGGACCAATTCGGACCTCCGGCAAGCGCCCCAACTTTGACGTAGCTGCGAGATTTCATATTGCCGGAAAGCGGACGTATGGAGCTAGACCTGCGGTCCAATCCTAATAGCGTTCCTGAGCCGCCCCCAAAAGCTACGGGGGGATGATGGAGATTCAGTCGATGTGCGTTGCAGAGAAGCGATCCAGTCGCGAGCATAATGCTCTTGCAAGTCCACTTTCGCAGGAATGATATCCGCACCGCTATCGAAAATTCCAACAAGCTCAGATGCTTGAACACCACTTTCGATTTTATAGGCTTTCAACCCCTGACCCATGTCTCGTGCCATGCCAGATGGCCAGACTTTCAGGCTTGCTCCGTAGCAGAAGGGGATGAGACCCAGCGGTTCTAACGCACGCCGACGAATGGTGCGCAGCGCTTCGAAGAAATCGGCTTCTTCGGCAAAATGTGCTTCGCCACGAACAGTGCATACCAATCGGCAGGATCGACCAACCTCAGTTTGAACAACCGAAATCGTCTCGTCGTCCTCGCCACCAATTACAAACAGAGTATGTGTGGTCACGACGGTCACTTCCCGGAAGCTGCTACGTTGCGAATGTCTAGTTTCAACAGGAACTCGCTTGCAAGCCACCAGTCCGCTCCCCACCCACCTCAGCCGTTCGATTTGTCCACGTGCCCTGCAGCGGTCACGGCGTTTACCGCATTCTTCCGGATCATGGAACGCCATGTGATTGCAAAATACTCTAACGCGCCAGCGCTGCGCCTCCGCGTGCGGGGACGCAGCGCCAGATGATCAGCGCGGCAATGCACATCAGCGCGGCCGGGACGATTCCGAAGGCGTAGCGGATCGCGTCGATGGCCTGGGCGCTCTGGGCGATGCCGCGCTTGGCGGCGGCTGAATCGAAGCCGCCGATCGCCAGGATCGAACTCGCGATCAGCGTGCCGCCGAGCGCGATCCCGGCCTTCTCGATGATCGACCAGATCGCGGCGAACGAGCCGGCGGTATCGCGCCCGGTCTCTTCTCGCGCCTGCGCCATGGCGTCGGTGAGGAGCGAGAGCGCGATCAGGCCCCAGCCCGAGTTGAACAGCCCGACGCAGCCCGAGCACACATAGGTCACCCAGATCGGCCCGGCGCCGGCATTGGACCAGACGATCAGCGTGATCACATGGCCGAGCGCGCCGACGAGGTACGCGTTGCGCTTGCCCAGCACTTTCGCCGCCGCCACCCAGAGCGGCGAGACGGCCATGACGACGCAGCCCGCAATGGCGACAAGGATGCCGAGTTGCACCAGCGCGTCGGTCCGCCCCATGTTGTAGGTGATGAAGAACGCCATCGCCGCCGAGCAGGTGCCTGCCGCCACTGTCATGGCGGCGGCGGAAAGGCACAGGACGCGGAACGGGCGGAAGGTCAGCGTGGCCAGCAGGCCGCGCAGCGACAGGTCGCGCTCGAGAGGCGCGACGACCTTCACCTTGCGCACCGCGTTCCAGGCGGTGACGAGGCTGATCGCGGTGATCCCGCCCAGCAGCGCCGCGCCGGTGACGTAGGCGCTGCGATCGGCACCCAGTTCGTGGATGAGCCATGGCACCAGCGCCGAGCCGAGCAGCAGTCCCGCGCCGGTCCAGGCGTGCTTCCACGCCATCAGCACCGTACGCTCCTGCGGATCGCTGCTGATTTCCGAGAAATGCGCAAGGAACGGCACGGAGAAGCTGGCGAAGGTCACCATGTAGAAGCTGAAGGCGACGACGACGTAGCCGACTTGCGTGCTCATCCCGGCATTGGGCACGAAGAACGTGGCGATCATCGCGAAGGGGGCCAGCACTGCGCCGACCAGCAGCCAGTTTCGCCGCGCGAAGCGATGGAGGTTGCGGTCTGAAACGACGCCGACGGTGAAGTCGCTGAGCGCGCCGACGATGACCTTGGGCACGAAGATCGCCGCGCCCGCGATCGCCGGCGGAATGCCGACGATGCTGGTGAGGTAATAGAGCAGGAGGATCATCGGCGCGTCGCGGAACAACTGGTTCCCGACGTTGCCAAAGCTGTAGAGCGCCTTGGTCCGGGTCCGAAGCAAGCCGCCTTGCGGCGCGGCTCCATGCATGCCGTAGTCTCCAAATGATGCCGTAGCCGCCAGCCTAGGGGCAGGGCGGCGGATCATCGGGAGAAAGACGCAAAGTCACCGACACGCGGTGACTTTGCAGCGACCCGCAGGCCGATCAGCTCCGCAGCGACTGCATGCGCTGGAGATAGCGGGCCAGCACGTCGATCTCCAGATTGACGCCGTCGCCTGCGTGCATCGCGCCGATGGTGGTCACTTCCGCGGTGTGGGGGATGATGTTCAGGGCGAAGTGGCAGGTGCCGTCCGGCTCGTCGCTCACTTCGTTGACGGTGAGGGAGATGCCATCGACGGTGATCGAACCCTTGGGGGCGAGGTAAGGGGCCAGTTCCCTGGGCGCGGCGATGACGAAGCGGCGCGAATCGCCGACCGGCTCGATGCTGACCACGGTGCCGACGCCGTCGACGTGGCCGGTGACGATGTGACCGCCCAGTTCGTCGCCCAGCTTCAGTGCCGGCTCGAGGTTCAGGTGGCGGCCTTCCTGCCAGCGGTCGGAGACGGTGCGAGCCACGGATTCGGCCGAAATATCCACCGCGAACCAGGCGTCGCCGGCCACGCCGCCCTTGTCCACCACGGTCAGGCATACGCCCGAGCAGGCGATCGAGGCGCCCATCGCGATGCCCGCCGGATCAAAGGGGCAGGCGATGACGGCGCGCAGGTCGCCGGTCTTGCGGGCTTCGCGGATGGTGCCGACGGCAGTGACGATTCCGGTGAACATGAGCTAGCCTTCGTGAGAATTTCGCGCGTCGTAGACTTCGAGCGTGTCGCTGCCAAGCTGCCGCCGCTCGATCATCCGCCAGCGGCCATG
This sequence comes from Novosphingobium sp. 11B, assembly GCF_054589055.1. Lineage (NCBI taxonomy): Bacteria > Pseudomonadati > Pseudomonadota > Alphaproteobacteria > Sphingomonadales > Sphingomonadaceae > Novosphingobium > Novosphingobium sp. 11B. The sequence continues at coordinate 30,939 of NZ_BAAILP010000230.1, forward strand.
GGCCTGCGCCAGCGAGGACAGGCCGAAGTCGCCAAGGCCCGGCCTGCCGCCAAGCAGCACCGGTGCGCGGTAGATCAGCAGGCGATCGACGAGCCCCGCTGCAAGGAACGCCGTGGCCGCATGGGCGCCGCCCTCGACGAAGAGGTGCAAGACGCCTTCCATCCCGGCGATGGCCTCGGGCGAGGGTAGCGCCTGCCAGCCTTCGGGAGCGGAGCCGCGTGTCAGTACCCAGCGCTGCGGGCTGCGATCCTCCAGCCCCGGCAGGCGTACGTCGAGGCGGGGGGTGTCGGCCCTCAACGTGCCGCCGCCGACGAGGATCGCATCGGCACGGGCGCGCATGGCGTGGGTGTGGGCGCGGGCTTGGGCGCCGGTGATCCACTGGCTTTCGCCGCTCGCCAGTGCGATGCAGCCGTCGAGCGACAGGGCGAGCTTGAGCGTCACTTCGGGGCGGCCGAGGCGCTTGGTGGTGAGATAGCCGGAAAGGCTCTGCTCGCAGGCCGTCGAAGGCAGGTATTCGGCCGCGATCCCAGCGGCGCGGATGCGGGCGATCCCGGCGCCCGAGGTGCGCGGATCGGGGTCCATGCAGCCGATCACCACGCGGGCGAGGCCGGATTGCGAGACGAGGTCGGCGCAGGCCGGGCCGCGCTCGGACTTGTGGGCGCAGGGTTCGAGGGTGACGTAGATGGTGCCCCCGTGCGCGGCCTCTCCGGCGGCGGCGAGCGCCATCGCTTCGGCATGAGGGCGGCCGCCGGCTTGCGTCCAGCCGCGCGCAATCACGCGGCCGGCCTTCACGATGATCGCGCCGACGCCCGGATTCGGCCTGCTCAGCGGGCGTGCGCGCGCGGCGAGAGCCGCGGCGGCGGCGAGCCAGCGCGCGTCTTCGCTCCCCCCCCTGTCGTTCACTGCTGGGCGGCGTCCGGTGCCAGCTTGGGGTTGGCGATGCCGCCTGCCTTCAGATTCTGTTCGATCCGCTCGCGATCGGCCTTGGCCTTGGCGGCTTCCTCGGCGTCGGCTTCGCGCGCGATCTTGTCGACGTCCATGCCGGAATAGCGGCCGATCGTCTTGTAGAGTTCGCGTACGTCCTTGTCGCGGCGCGCTATTTCGCGGGCGTAGGCTTCCTTGGCCTTCTGGTTGGCGAGGTTCTCGGCCTCGATCTCGGCGTCGGTGCGGTGTTCCTTGAGGACGGAGATCCAGGTCACCTTCGGCGGCGGGTGCGGGGCGCTGCCTTCCTGCGTAAACATCAGATAGAAAACGCCGAAAGTGCAGGCGGCCGACACCGCCGCGATGCGCCAGCGGTTGTGTCCGGCCTGCTTCCAGACCAGCTTGAAATCCGCGACCATCCCGGTCGGGTTTGCGTCTTTCCAGATTCCACTGCGCTTCAACATGGCACCCATGTAGGCCCTAACGGCACCCAACGCTACCCAAACGGCACCCAACGCTACCCAAACGGCACATAGAGCGACCGGCCATGCGCCTTCAGCCATCGATTGGCCTCATGAATCGACCCCTCGAAGATCGTCTTGAGGACATGATGGAACGCGGGCGAGTGATCGAAGTGGACGAGGTGGGCAACCTCGTGTGCGACTACCGAGCGGCGCACCGGATCGGGCGCCATGATCAGCCGCCAGTTGATCCGGATCGTCCCGTCATGCGCACAGGAACCCCAGCGCCGCCGCGCGCTCGACAGGCCGAGGGCGGGGCAGGGCTGGGCGGCGCGCTCGCAATATTCGGCGAGGTCGGCGGCGAGGAGGTCCTTCGCCTCCGTCTGCAGCCAGCGCAGGACGCGCGGGGCAAGCGAATCGGCAGGGCCGCCGAGGCGCAGTTCGCCGTCGTCGATGACCGGGCGTCGCGGCGCGGTGATGTCGTGGACCACGGCGAGGGCGTCGCCCCGGAAGGTGATCGTTGTTCCGTCCGCCATCGGCGCGGCGGCGGGGAGGGCGGCGAGCTGCTTCGCCAGCCAGTCGCGGCGGCTTTGGGCGAAAGCGACCGCCTCGGCCGTGCGGGTCCAGCGGGGGACGGAGATACGCACCTCGCTGCCGTCCGGGGCGAGGCGCATGGTCATGCGGCGGGCGCGTTCGAGATGGCGGACCACGATCGGCAGGGCGCGGTCGCCGACCTCGACGACCAGCTCTTCGCGCGGATCGCGCCTCAGCCAGTCGAGCATCGCATTCAGCGCTTTTGCTCCGGCAGGACGTCCCACGGCGCGCTGCCGTCCTCGACCTCCCACTCCTCCTCATCCTCGTCGCCGTAGGGCCAGACGATGTGCTGTTCGAGCGGCCCGGCCACCGTCTCCGAGATCACCTTGCCCGCGACCGAGATGCCCGCCTCGTGCACCGTGTCGCGGCTGCCGCTGACGAGGTAGTGCCATTCGGGCAGCGGGTCGCCGTCGGCACGCAGGCGGTAGGCGCAGCTCGGCGGCAGCCATGCGTAGCGACCCGCGCTCTCGGGCGTCAGCTTCAGGCAGTCGGGCACGAAGCTGCGGCGGTTGGCATAGTCGCTGCACTGCGCGGTCTTGAGGTTGAGCAGCTTGCAGGCGACGTTGGTGTGGTAGATCTCGCCGGTGTCCTCATCCTCGACCTTGTGCAGGCAGCATTGGCCGCAGCCGTCGCACAGGGCCTCCCACTCATCGCGGGTCAGGCGGTCGAGGGGCAGTTCCCAGAAGGGCTTTTGGCCGCTCACTTCACCCACTTTTCAAGCTCGGCCTCGACCGCCTTGCGGCCCTGGTCGGAGGGCAGCATTGCAATGGGCTTGCCGTCGGGGTCGAACAGGTAGGTGATGCGAACGTGATCCATCAGGTAGCCGCCGGGGGTGTCGGAGCCCTTCTTGTAGTAGATCGCGAAGGCCTTGGCAGCACTTTCGATCTGCTGCGGCGTGCCGGTGAGGCCGAGCAGCTTCGGGCCGAACGCCGAGGTCCACTGGCCGACGATCTCGGGCGTGTCGCGCTGCGGATCGACGGTGATGAAGATCGGCTGCACTTTCGCCGCCTTGGCCGGTTCGCGCTTCGCAAATTCGGCGAAGCCGCGCATCGTTTCCTGCATGTCGAGCGGGCAGACGTCGGGGCAGAAGGTGTAGCCGAAGTAGACGATTCGCCAGCGGCCCTTGAAGCTGTCCCAGGTGACCGGCTTGTTGTCCTTGTCCACCAGCGTGAACGGCCCGCCGATGGCCGCGCCTTCGAGCGGCGGACGCTCGACCGCAGGCTGCTTTGAGCAGGCGGAAAGCGGCAGCCCCGCCAGCAATACGAGTGCAAGGGGAGCGAGACGACGTGCAAGGTATGTCATGGCGCCCACGCTCATGACCTGCTAGACGCCTCCATGCAAGGCGCGGATGGCGGGGCGCGCGTAAAGACCTGTGGTGGAAGGACGTTAGAAGTGCTGAAGATGACGATACGCCGCGTTGTGGGCCTTTCTCGCATGGTCCTCAAGGTGGCTGTTCCCGTGTTCGCGATGAGCCTGCTGATGACCTCGCCCGCCCGCGCCGACTTCTCGGAAGGGTACAAGTTCCTCGAAGCGGTGAAGAAGAAGGAAGGCGACAAGGTCGAGGAGGCGATCATGAAGTCCTCCCAGATCATCAACGCCAAGGACGTCACCACCGGCGAGGGCGCGCTGCACATCGTCACCGCGCGCCGCGACCTGACATGGCTCAACTACCTCATCGCCAAGGGCGCCAACGTCAATGCCACCGACGATCGCGGGCGCAGCGCACTGGAACTGGCGGTGAACCTCGGCTGGCGCGAGGGCGCGCAGCTTTTGCTTGATCAGAAGGCCAGCCCCGACACCTCGAACGATGCGGGCGAGACGCCGCTGATCTTTGCTGTCCACCGCAAGGACCTGCAGCTGACCAAGGCGCTGCTCGAAGCGGGCGCCAATCCCGACCGCTCCGACAATTCGGGCCGCAGCGCGCGGGACTATGCCAAGATCGAAGGCGGCAGCGCGCAGCTGATGTCGGTCATCGAGACTTATGGCAAGAAGGGCGCGAAGACCGCCAAGCCGGTCTACGGCCCGACCTTCTGAGGACGTTGGAAATGACGCAAGAAGCCGCCTCACTCGACGAACTGCGCCTGCAACTGGCTCCGCTGGTGGCCGATGCCGCCGTGTTCGACGGCTGGACTGCCGATGCGGTCGCTTCGGCCGCGGCTTCGGCGGGTGTCGATCCGGCGCTGGCGGCCTATGCCTTCCGCGACGGGGCGATGGCGATGATCTCGGCGTGGATCGGGCATGTCGATGCGACGATGACGGCCTCGGTCGGAGGGGGCGCGTTGTCGAACCTTTCGATCCGCGAGCGTATCCGCCGCCTCGTCTGGGCGCGGCTGGAGGCCGTGGCGGGGCGCGAGGAAGCGCTGCTGCGGGCGCTGACGATCATGGCGATGCCGCAGAACATCGCCGCTTCGACGCGGCTGGGCTGGCGCAGCGCCGATGCCATGTGGCGGCTCGCGGGCGATACCGCGACCGACTACAACCATTACACCAAGCGCGCGATCCTGGGCGGCATCTATGCGGCCACGCTCCATGCCTTCGCGCGTGACACCAGCGAGGACAAGGCCGAGACGCGCGCCTTCCTCGACCGCCGCATCGCCGGGATCATGCGCTTCGAGAAGGCCAAGGCGCAGCTGCTGCGCAAACCGGACGAGCGGTTCAGCATGACCCGCCTGCTCGGCCGGATGCGCTACCCGGCGCGCTGACCTTTGCATCCTCCCTGTCGCGCAGCGATGGGGAGGGGGACCGCCCGCGCAGCGGGTGGTGGAGGGGTAGGGCAACACAAAGCCCCCTCCGTCACCGACTTCGTCGGCGCCACCTCCCCATCGCTTCGCGACAGGGAGGATTTGCAGGTATCGTTTCAAATTCTTGCCCCCGCGAAAACCCTTGATTTCGCTATTGCGATCCGGTTGCAATTAAGGGTGTTATCTGGCACCGCGCCAGCATGACTCTCGATATGCTTCCTATCGGCCGGTCCGCGCGCATCGTCGCCGTGCACTGGCCCGCGCTCGTCCAGGAAGAGGCGCGGCGGCTCCGTGCCCTGGGCTTGGAGGAGGGCGCCAGGATCGCGGTATCGCACCGCGGCATCCTGGGCGGGCGCGACCCCATCGCCATTACCGTGGGCCGCATGACCGTGGCCGTGCGTCGCGCCCATGCCGCCGCGATGGAGGTCGAGGAACTGTGAGCCGTCAACGCCCTGAAGGTAACAGGCGGGTCGCGCTCGTCGGCAACCCCAATGCGGGCAAGAGCGCGCTGTTCAACGCGCTGACCGGCGCGCGCCAGAAGATCGCCAATTATCCTGGCGTCACCGTTGAGCGCAAGTCGGGCCGCTTCGTGCTGCCCACCGGCGAGCCGGTCGAGATGACCGACCTTCCCGGCGCCTACGGCCTCGATTTCACGAGTCCCGACGAGGAAGTGACCGCCAAGGTCATCGCCGGGCACTTCCCCGGCGAGGCCGCGCCCGACGTGCTGGTGGTGGTGCTCGACGCATCGAACCTCGAGCAGCATCTCGTCTTCGCGCAGGAACTGCTGGCGCTGGGCAAGCCCACCGTCGTCGCGCTCAACATGGTCGATCTGGCGGAGCGTGACGGTCTCGTCCTCGACGCCGCCGTGCTAGCCGAAGAACTGGGCGTCCCCGTCATCCCGACCGTCGCCGTGCGTCGCCGGGGCCTTGCCGAACTGGGCGAGGCGATCGCGAACGCGGGCGAGCGGCATCCGGGGCCGGGCCTGACCGCCCTTGGACAGACCGAACGCCGCGTCGCCGCGCATGCCATGGCCGATGCGGCGATCCTTTCGGAATCCAAGCGCCACCGTCTTCACGCCAAGCTGGACCAACTGCTGCTGAACCCGTGGGTCGGGCCGGTGATCCTGCTGGCGATCCTTTTCGTGGTGTTCCAGGCGGTCTTTGCCTGGGCGACTCCGTTCGCCGACGCGCTGGACGCGGGCGTCAGTGCGCTGCACGACGGCGTCAAAGCCGCGCTTCCGCCCAGCCTGCTGCGCGATCTGCTGACGGACGGCGTGATCGCGGGCGTCGGCTCGGTGATCGTGTTCCTGCCGCAGATCGTCATCCTCTTCGCCTTCATCCTCGCCATGGAGGCATCGGGCTACATGGCCCGCGCCGCGTTCCTGATGGACCGCATGATGGCGAGCGTGGGCCTGTCCGGCCGCAGCTTCATCCCGCTGCTCTCCAGCTTCGCCTGCGCCATTCCGGGCATCATGGCGACGCGCTCGATCACCGACCCCAAGGACCGGCTGACGACGATCCTGATCGCGCCGCTGATGACCTGCTCGGCGCGCCTGCCGGTCTATGCGGTGATCATCGCCGCGTTTATCCCGCATACCAGCGTGTGGGGCGGGATCGGCCTGCAGGGGCTGGTGCTGTTCACGCTCTATGTCGTGGGCGTGGTCGGGGCCATGGCGGTGGCGCTGGCGCTGCGCAGTTCGATGACCAAGGGCGCGGCGTCGGGCTTCATCATGGAGCTGCCCAAGTACCAGATGCCGCGCCTCAAGGACATGGCGATCGGCCTGTGGCAGCGCGCGTGGATCTTCCTGCGCCGCGCGGGCACGATCATCTTCATGGTCACGGTCGTGCTGTGGGTCATGCTCAACTTCCCGAAGGCCGGTCCGGGCGAGAGCCAGGTCGACGCCTCGATCGCGGGCAAGGTGGCGAACGGCCTCGCCTTCGTGGTCGAGCCGATCGGCTTCAATCGCGACATGGCGCTCGCGCTGATCCCGGCAATGGCCGCGCGCGAGGTGGCGGTGTCCTCGCTGGCGACGACCTACGCGGTCGATGCGGGCGATAACGAGGACGAGCAGGCGCTCGAACTCGGGGACCAGCTCAAGCGGCGCTGGACCCTGCCGATGGCGCTGGCGTTCCTGGCATGGTTCGTGTTCGCGCCGCAGTGCATGTCGACGATCGCGGTGACCCGGCGCGAGACCAACGGCTGGAAGTGGCCGACGTTCATGCTCGCGTACCTGTTCGGCCTCGCCTACATCGCGGCGGGCGCGACGTACTGGGTCGCGGTGGCGGCGGGGCTGTAGCGCGCTTTCACTGCGTCATTGCGAGCGAAGCAATCCAGGGCAGCCTTACACCGCCTTGGATTGCTTCGCTTCGCTTCGCTCGCAATGACGGTTACAATTGTAGAAAAGGCGGTCTGCCGGACTCGCATCGGTGCCCCGGCTTGGGCTAACCCATCCGCCAGATTTCGAAGGAAAGCGATTCCCGCATGGCAGGCAGCGTCAACAAGGTCATCATCGTCGGCAACCTAGGGGCCGACCCCGAGGTCAAGTCGTTCCAGAACGGCGGCCGCATCGCCAATCTGCGCATCGCGACCTCCGAAAGCTGGAAGGACCGCGCCACCGGCGAGCGCAAGGAGCGTACCGAATGGCACTCGGTCGTACTCCAGTCCGACGGCCTCGTCGGCGTCGCCGAGCGGTTCCTGCGCAAGGGCTCGAAGGTCTACATCGAAGGCCAGCTGCGCACCCGCAAGTGGCAGGACCAGAACGGCAACGACCGCTACACCACCGAAGTCTCGGTCGGCGGCGTCGGCGGCGTGCTGACCATGCTCGACGGTGCGCCGGGCGGCGGCAGCGGTGGCCAGCGCAGCGGCGGTGGCGGCTGGAGCGAGGGTGGTTCCTCTGGCGGCGGCTTCGGCGGCGGCCAGCGCTCGGGCGGAGCATCGCGCGGCGGTGACGAATGGGGCGGCGGTTCCTCCGGTGGTTCTTCGGGCGGCAGCGAATGGGGCCGCACTGGCGGTTCCTCGGGCGGCTCGTCCGGCGGTTCCGGCGGCGGCTTCGGCGACGACCTCGACGACGATATCCCGTTCTGACCATCTCTCGCCGCACGTCGGCGAGAAGTTGGCAGTTGTTACAAACCGCCCCGGAAGCATGCCGCTTCCGGGGCGGTTTCGTCATGTCATTCGCGATCTTTCGAGGTCCGCCGGACGAAATTCGAAAAAAGTCCTTTACGTAACAGTCAAGCTGCGCAATTGGCCTTTCTGCTAATGCATACGAGTCGCATTAGCGAAGGGGAAACAATTATGCTTCGTAGTTTTGCCGCCCGCGCGCTTGGCGGGGTGTCCGCCATTGCCTTCTTCGTCGCCGCTCCGGCCCATGCGCAGGACGCTGCCGCCACCGACAAGAACACGCAGGCCGGTGAATTCCTCGGCACCATCGATATCGGCGAGAGCACCCGCGCCATCCAGACCGACACCGCGACGCCGATCACCGTGATCGACCGCAAGGAGATCGAGGACCGCCAGGCCTCCACCATCGCCGAACTGCTGGACTCCGTGCCCGGCGTCACGCTTATCAACGGATCGACCCCGATCGGCTCGGGCATCAACATCCGCGGCTTCGGCGCCAACGGCACCTATGGCACCGACCAGAAGGTCGCCTTCGTCGTCGACGGCGCCACCACCGGATCTGAGGAAATCTACCGCGTCGGCACCCAGCTGTTCACCGACCCGCTGCTCTACAAGCGCGCGCAAGTGATCCGCGGCACCGTGGGCAGCTTCGAGTGGGGCTCGGGCATCATCGGCGGTGTCGTCCTGCTGGAAACCAACGATGCGGCCACCGTCCTCCACGGCAAGACCGGCATCACCGCCAGCCAGACGGTTTCGGGCCAGACCAACGGCAACGGCTTCGCGACCTCCACCACCGTCGCGGCAATGCCGACCGAGCAGTTCGAGTTCCTCGCGAACTACACCTGGCGCACCCAGAGCACGCAGCAGGACGGCCACGGCGACGACATCGGCAACAGCAGCTTCAAGCTGCCCAGCTTCCTGGTGAAAGGCGCATTCCACTTCGGCGCCGACAACGCCCATACCATCGCCGCCAGCTTCAACCAGACCACCACCAGCGACCGGGACGTCCCCTACGACAGCTTCGGCACTACGGCGGGCGTGTTCGGCAACGTCGACCGCGACACCAAGAGCCAGGTGCTGACGGTGTCCTACGCCTACAAGCCGGTCGACAACGACGCGGTCAATCTCCAGCTGCTGTACACGTACGCCAATCAGGAGATCGACCAGAGCGCCGTGGGCGTCGCGATCTCGCCGGTGCTCAATGCCGACCACCGCTACGAGACCTCGAAGATCACGCTCAAGAACGCCTCGCTGTTCTCGACCGGGCCGATCCATCACAACCTGCACTTCGGCGTCGAGTACATCCACAAGAAGCGCGCCGACGCCAGCAGCGCGCCGGGCGGCACCGACAACCGCATGGCCGCCTTCGCGGTGGACGAGATCGGCCTGTTCAAGGGCTTCACGCTGAGCCCGGCGATCCGCTGGGAGACCTCGAACGTCAAATCCAACCGCACCGGCACGCCCGTATCCTACAACAATACGGCATGGATGGGCGGCGTCTCCGCCCGCTACGAGCTGCCTTTCGGTCTCGCCGCGTTCGGCAGCTGGGCGCGCACGCGCAACCTGCCGATCATCGACGACCTCGACAACGCCACGTACATGAACCAGCCGGAAAAGAGCCGGACCTGGGAAGCGGGCGGTTCGTTCGACCGCACCGATCTGCTCGGCAAGGGCGATCACCTTGCGGTCAAGGTCAACTACTACGACACCGAACTGACCGACAACACCGCCTACTCGGGCGTGCGCGAGGTCTATCTCGACGGCTTCGAGATCGAGGCGTCCTACGCCACCGCCAGCGGGATCTACTTCGACTTCAACGCCACCATCCCGGACGGCCAGCGCCTGCGCACCACCGGCGTGATCGACGACTGGACCAACCTGCCGCAGAAGACCTACATGCTCTCGGCGGGCAAGCGCTTTGGAAAGCTGCTGGACGTGCGCTGGGAAACGACTCTCGCCGAAGATCTCGATATCAACGGCACCGAGCACAAGGGCTTCGACGTCCACAATCTGCGCGCCACGATCACGCCGAGCGGCGGTATCTTCGAGAACGTCGCGCTGCGCCTGAGCGTCGAGAACATCTTCGACACCTATTACCAGTCGGCGCTGTCCACGCGCCCGGCGGTGGGGCGCAACTTCAAGGCTGCCCTCTCGAAAATGTTCTAAGGGGGGCGAGGCGGACATGGCTTACTGGATGGGCAGATCCGAGTTCGGGACAGGTCCGTTTGCGCGGATCGACCTGAACGCCATGGCCGCCTCGGTCACCGCGCACGCGATCGTGGCGGCCCTGCTGGTCTTCACCTGGGGTGAGACGGTGCTGGTGGAAGGGGGCACCCGCTCCCGCCTCGTCAGCATCGATCTGTCCATGCGCGAGGGCGGACCAGGCCCGAAGATGCAGCCGCTGGCCGAGGCACAACAGCCTCAGGAACGCGCGGTGACGCCGCCTGCCGAAGTTCCGTCGCCGGCGATAGTCGCAGAGGCTCGGCCCGCTGCGCAGCCCCTGCCGCAACCGGCGGCGCAGGCAGGCGGCGGCGGGCAGGGGCGCACGGGTGAAGGTACGGCCGCGACGACGACGCGGCAGTTGCCTGTGGCCAAGCTGATCCCCGCAGCCGCGTTCGTCACTCCGGCCGCCGCCGCACCCGGTCCGCAGGCGCGGGCGGCGGAAAGCGCGGCGGAGGCTCAGGGGAAGGGCGGCAGCGGCGGAGGCAATACCGACCAGGCGGGCAACTCTGCCGTCAGCAATTTCAGCGGCCGCGTCTACCAGCATCTGAAACGCTACCAGCGCGGCAACACCATCGGCGCGGGTGAGGCACTGATCGCGTTTACCGTTGAGCCCGGCGGCGCCGCGCGCGCGATCCGCGTGGCGCGCACATCAGGCTCCTCGCGCTTCGATCACGAGGCGATGGCTCTGGTCCGCCGGGCATCGCCTTTCCCGCGCCCGCCGGACGGCGAGGCGCACAGCTTCACTTTCGAGATCACCGGACAATGATGAGGACTGCTTCGACCATGACCAGACTTGCCCCAGGCATCGCCGCGCTGTTGTGCGCCGTCAGCGTCGCTCCCGGCGCCGCGCTCGCCCACACCTCCTACCTCCTGCCCAAGTTCTTCGCGGGCAATACCGAGAAGATGGTGACGGTGGAATCGGCTTTCGGCGAGAAGTTCTTCCGTCCCGAAGTGCCGGTCGATGCCAGCGACTATCACGTCATCCTGCCGGACGGATCGCGCGGCAGCTTCCAGTCGATCACCCCGCTCAAGCAGATGGTGGTGCTGGAAAGCGCGCTCGATGCCGAGGGGACTTATCGCTTCACCACGGGCGTGCGTCTCGGCCGGGTGGGCAAGAGCGCGCTGGTCGGCGGCAAGTGGCAGCCGGTCCATGGCGAAGTGCCCAAGGAGGCCGCACAAGTCCGCACCAGCCAGACCGAGACCGTCGCCGACGCCTATGTCTCCAAGAAGCAGCCGACCCGCGCGCCCGTCGACGTCGCGATCGGGCGCCTGCGCATCCAGCCGGTGACGCATCCCAGCGAACTCTATCTCGACACCCCGTTCACGCTCAAAGTACTGTTCGACGGCAAGCCGATGGCCGCGCAGGAACTGGAGCTGGACCGGGGCGGCGCGGACTATGAGGAGGCGGTCAGCCACCGTCAGGTCAGGACCGACGCGCAGGGCAAGGCCGTCATCAAGTTCGACCGCCCCGGCACGTACGTCCTGATGACCCGCCACCGCGCCGAGGCGCCCGCCGGCTCCGGCACCGACGAGCGCAGCTACACGACCTCGCTTACGTTCCAGGTCGAAGAGTGATCCCGATTTCCAGTTCAACGGAGAAGACCATGACCAAGACTCACTTTATCGCAGGGCTCGTTCTCGCCCTCACAGCCAGCCAGGGCGCGCTTGCCCAGTCTACCGAAGAGCGCCGCGCCGCGCCCGGCCACGGCAAGGAAGCCTTCCTGCGCGAGAACGACGCCGATCACGACGGCCGCGTCACCGCCGCCGAATTCGCCGCTGCCCGTGCTGCCAAGTACCGCACCTTCGACCTCGATGGCGACGGCAAGGTGAGCGAGGCGGACTACGTCGGCGAGTTCACCGGCCGCTTCAGCAAGGACGCCAAGGTGCCCGAGGGCCAGCTTAAGCAGGCCCACGTGCGCTTCGGCGTGCTCGATACCGACAAGGACGGCAACCTGACGCTGGAAGAGTTCAATGCCTCGGGCGAGCGGATGTTCGAGCGGCTCGACACCAACGGCGACGGCGTCGTCGATGCGACCGACACTTCGGGTTCGTATTGATACTGAGCGTATAAAACACTTTCGTCATCCCCGCGAAGGCGGGAATGACGAAGGTAAGTTCGGCGACGATCAGGGGGTGGGGGTAAGGCTATCCGCCAATCCGCGCTCAAGCACCTCCGCCAGCTTGTCGAGCGCGATCGCCAGCCGCTCGTCCAGCAGCGCGAGCAGTTCGGTCCAGCCCGACATGCCCTCCAGTTCGTCCGCGCCGTCCGAGACACCGCGCAGGCCGATCATCGGCACGCCGAACCGCTGGCATGCGCGCAGCACTGCGTAAGTCTCCATGTCGACGAGGTCGGCGTCGATCCGCGCATAGTCTTCGCCGCCTATGACATCGCCGCCGGTCGACAGCGAGGCGCGGGGCAGGTCGGGGAACAGCACGGGCAACTGCAGAACTGCCGGATGGTCGGCGAACGGTGTGACGCCCCTTGCGAAGCCGAGGCGTGATGCGTCCATGTCGCGCCATGACACGCTTTCGATCTGATAGACTTCCCCCATCCGGCAGCGCCGCGATCCGGCAGAGCCCAGGGTCACGACCAGATCGGGCAATTGCCCCGAGGCCTCCAGACGCTGCAGGCACGCGGTCGCCGCGATGGCGGCCTCGACGGGACCAACGCCGGTCATCAGCGGCGTCATCCGCGCCCTGAGATGCGGGCCGTACTCATGGTCGATGGCCATGACGAACAGCACCTGCATTCCCGCTATCGACGTCGGCTTCACAACTTGCTCCTGCATCGCCCGGCCCTGGTTCCTGCCGTAGCGGCGCGATCTTTCGCAAAGGTGACGCCGGCGCGCAATCGGCTTGTCGCAGGCCACCTTGATTTCAGTAGCCGCGACGTGTCAGGCATTCATCATGCTAGCACATACCCGTTCGATGATCGCTGCGATCGCCTTCGCCGTCCTGACCGGCAAGAAAGTCGCCGGACTCTACGACCATTCTCTTGGCCGCGACCTGGAGATCGCCGCCGAGTTCCGCGACGGCCGTTTGCAGGGGTTCGACGGCGCCCGGAGTGTAAAATTCGGCGGGACGCTGCCGGAAATCCACGACGCCGGGGACAAGAATTTCGTGTCGGTCGAGATCGATGGCGCGCAAGTCAAAGGCTACGATCGCGCCTCATCCACGTTCTTCGCAGCCCGGGTCGAGGATGGGCTGGTGCAGGTCTATGACTACGGGCAGAAGGCGTGGTTCGCTTATGACGTGCAGGACCCGCAGGCGGCGAGCGAGTACCACCGCGCGGCCGGCCCGGCCTAGGATTTTCCGGGTGCGGCCTTGGGTGCGACCGGTGCTTTCCTGGCTTCCCGCTTTTCCATGTGCTTCTTGAGCGCGTAGCCGCCCACCGCCGCGGCAACGAGCCCGACCGGCCCCAGTCGTCGCAGCACGCTCGTCGCGGCTACGCCGAGGACCGCACCGCCGGTGCCGTCGATACCGCGCACGTGTTGCGCTACCTGACTGCCTGCGACTGCACCCAAAATCTTGCCGAGCATATTTCTGTCTCCTTTGCAGGAGGAAGGGACGGGATCGGCCTTTGTTCCGGCTATCGCGCCTTTGCGCGTGCGCAAACCCGGGGGATCAGTTCTGCGCCGAACAGGCGGGCGTCGGGGATCGGGTCATAGCCGCTGACGATGAACCGGGAGAACCCGGCTTCCCGGTATTCCATCAGCGCATCCGCGACCTGATCGTGGCTGCCCACCAGGCATCCCAACGCCGGCCGACCGGTGGGAACGCGGGTGATGCCTGCCCAGAGCAAACCCTCCAGCGCATTCTCGTTGGCGGCTTGCCTAGCCCGGTCGATTGTCGCCCGGCGGCCTTCACCCGGATTGGTCGGGAAGCGGCCGTTATCGACGACTTCCTCGATCAACCGGTCCTGAATGGCATGGGCGCGTTCCCACGCCTGCGCCGGGGTGTCGGCGACGAGGACGCGCAGGGAGGTGAGCAGGGCCGGTGAACGGCCGATCGCGCGGGCGCGGGACAGCACGTCGCGCGCGGGCTCCTTCAGGGCCGCGGCAGGGAAGCCGGGGAACGCATAGACGTCCGCCGCGCGCGTGCCGTACTCGATCGAGGCTGGCGAGCTGCCACCCCAGAAGACCGGGATGCCCTTGTCCGGCCGAACGTGGGAGAAGGCGCCCTCCACCTGGTAGAATTCCCCCTCGTGATCGAAAGGCGCCTCGCTCGACCAGACCTTGCGCATGACTTCGACGTATTCGTGGCTGCGGCGATAGCGGTCGTCCTTGGTACTGTAATCGCCGTCCGCGTGGAGTTCTTGATCGTCGGCACCGGTGATGATGTGGACACCGCAGCGCCCGCCGCTCATCCGGTCGAGGATGGCGAACATGCGCGCGGCCATTGTCGGCGCGATGAAGCCGGGTCGGTGCGCGATCATGAAGCCGAGCCTGCAGGTCGCTGCCGCTGCCCATGTCGCTATGGGCAGGCTGTCAGGCCGATGGGCCGAGTTGGCGATGAGCACGCGATCGAACCCTGCGTCCTCATGAGCGCGGGCGCAGGCTGCGATGAACTCGGAATCCACTTCGTCGAAGGGCCTCGGCCTGGCTTCGGAATAGTCGTTCCAGTGCAGGATGCCGAAGAATTCGGTCGTGTCGTCGGTCATGGATGTGCGCGCCTCACCGCTTGGCAGGGTCCGGCGCGACTGGCCGGTAGGGGGTAACGTCGAAGAGGAAGCTGTCGAGGATGTCGGCGAAGCGACCCGGCACTTCCAGCGGCGGATAATGTCCCACGTCCGGCAGGATCAGCGTCGATACCTGAGCATGGACCAGAGCATCGCGGAGGACCGCTGCACTCTCGACCGGCAGGACCGGATCGCGGGCGCCCCAGACAAGCAGCACCGGCGCAGTCACCTTCGCCAACGCGTCGGCGGTCAGCGCCGGATCGTCGAGCGCTGCAACGATGGCCAGCCTGTCGGGCGCGGCGGGGCGGCGGTTCATGTCGTAGTATTCGTCGACGAGCCGGTCGTCCGCGCGGCCGGGCTCTCCGGTGTAGAAATCGAAGTAGGCCCGCCAGTAGGAGCGCGGGCGGAAGATCTTGCTCTTGCGTCCGGTGGCCGGAGTGGAGGCGGCGATTTCCATCGCCAGCGCGGCGCTGAGCGCCATGCCTTTGCCGTCCGCGCGGCCAGTGGGCGTGTTGGACAGGATCAGCCGCTCGACCCGCGCCGGATTGCGCGCCGCGTAGTAGAACGAGATTGCACCGCCGCTCGATACCCCGGCAAGGTTGGCGCGTTCGACCTTGAGGGTGTCGAGCAGCGCCTCCAGCACCAGTACGGGATAGAGCGGGCGGTCGTAGAGTACACGTGGCGGGGCGCCCGACAGGCCCATGTTCGGCTCATCCCACGCGATCACGCGGTAGCGGCGGCTCAGACGCTCGATCATGGGCGCGAACGTGCGCAGCGACGAACTCGACCCATGCGTGAGGACCAGTACGGGGCCGGAGCCGACATCGACATAATGGATGCGCGTGCCGAGCAGGTCGATGAACTTCGATTGCGGAAGGCGGTAGCGGCTTTCCAGTTCGGCGACCGGGATCGGGTCGGGGCTGGCGATGGTTTCCTGCGCGCAGACGGGGGCGATCGTGAGCGAGAGCGCGCAGAACGCGCCGAGCACGGCGTGTTTCATCGTGTGCAGTCCTGTACTGTGCCGGCAGGCGGACGGGCGGCCTTGCCGCTGTCGGCATCGAGGAACCAGGCGATGTCCTCGGCGGCGTGCGGGGCCTCGATCGGCAGGAAATGGCCTGCACCGGGAAAACTGACCATTAGCCGGCGGGAGGCGCCGACCGTGCGTGTCACCTCGCAGCCCACCGAAACCGGGAGCATGGACCCGGCCCCGCCCCAAAGCACGAGCGTCGGTACGCGGACCGAGCCCAGCTGCTGCGCGGTCGTCTGCGATCGCTTGCCGTAATCGCTCGCTTCAAAGCGCAGGGCGCTGGTGAACTGGTCCAGCGTCGCCCCATTGCCGGGCTTGCGGTGCATGTCGTAGGTCTGCTGCACCAGATCGTCGGTGAGGACGGACTTGTTGGCGATCAGGCGGTTCAGGAGGTAGCGGTAGAACGCCTTGGGCCGGTAAATCGGCCGGAACAGGGTGTTCTCCAGAAAGCCCAGCATGGCCGAGGTCTTCGGCTGCAAGCCGGGTGGGATCGGCACCAGCGGCGCGTTCACCAGGATAAGGCTTTCCACCTGATCGGGATGCGCCAGCGTATAGCGCATGGCGATCGCGCTGCCGGTAGAGATGCCGCCGATACTGAAGCGCTTCAGGTGTTCGTGCCGGGCTAGGAGGGCGATCAGCTGCTCGACGCGGCGGGGGCTGTACTGGCCGGTGCGGTCGGGGCCGGAGAGGCCGTAAGGCGGCATGTCGATGCGGATCACGCGGTGGTCGCTGGCGAGCCGCTGCGCCCAGGCATCCCAGATACGCAGCGACTGGTAGTGCCCGTGGATGAGCATGATGACAGGCCCGGAGCCCCGGTCGTCGATGTGAAGTTGCACGCCGCCCAGCGTCACGTAGCGGGAATGCGCGGTCTGGTAGCGGTGGCGCAAATCCTCCAGCGAAATAGCGAAGGCGCCGGTCCGCGCAGCGAGGGCGAAGGCGCCGAACCCCACTGCAAGCAGTGCCAGCGCCGCGATCCCGGCCATGACCGGACGTTTCAGCATGTCCCGTGTTTCCCCGCCTTCATGCCCCGGACTATGCGGAGGGCACCGGCCATCGCCCAATCGAAAGCGCGCGCGCAGTCATGTCCAAACCGTATGGGAGCCTGGCGTCACAGCGCCTCGTGCAGCCGCTTGATCACCACGCGCAGGGCGCCGCTCATGTAGGTCCGCCGCCGGGTGATGACGCAAAGCGTCGCCTCGACGCGGCGCATGTCGGCGGGGACTTCCTGCAATCGCCCGTCGGCTAGGCAGTCGGCGATCTCGGTACGGGCCATCAGGCCGATGAGGTCGGCGTGGAGCAGTAGCTGGCGCAGCATCGCGGGCGAGGAACTGCGGACGCGGATGTTGTGGTCCTCGTCCTCCAGCCCCAGAAGTCCGCGGTAGAATGCCTCGGCATTGGGCTGGTTGAAGATCGCCCAGGGCCACCGGGCGAGTTCTCGCGCAGGCGTCACGCCGCACTCGAGGATCGGGTGCCTGCGTCGCGCGACGAGCACCAGGTCGAGCCGGGTGAGCGGCCGGAAGTTGAGGTCGCCGCTGTCGAGGTCGGGGCGCAAAGTGTCGATGATCGCATCGAGTTCCCCGCGCCGAAGCCGCGCGAACTGCGTCTCGGGCACGTCGAAGTCCAGCGAAAGCGTGATGTTTTCCGCCGAAACCGCCATTTCCGCGCAGGCCTGCGCGATGCGCGGGTCGGTCGCGGTGGAGCCGATGCCGAGGCGGACATGGCCCAAACCGCCCGCCCGCATGGCGCCGACATCCTCGATCGCCTGGTCGAAGCCGTGGAGGATCGAGCGGGCATGGGCCGCCAGCAATTCCCCGTATCGGGTGGGCAGGACGCCGCGATGGCCGCGCTCGAACAGGTCGACGCCGAGCTGCTCCTCCAGCGTGCGGATACTGCGCGAAAGCGTGGGTTGCGTGATGTTCTGCGCAGTCGAGGCGAGGGTCATCGAGCCTGTCTCCACCGCCGCCAGGAAGTGGCGCAATTGCCGGATCTGCATGGTCTTCCGATTCCCCGAGCATACGTTTTGTGCATGGAAGAAGCCGTGCTTTCGATTTCCCGGGCCAGCGCCGTGTCCGTAGTCTCCGGCTGGTAGGCAGTCCGTGGCGGACCTGCGAGGCGGGGGCGCTCTTGACCGAAATAGCGGCACTCAACGGCACCCAGAGTGTACCTAACCGCACCGGGCGCATACCGATTGCGACCAAAGTGGGCTGGGCGTTCGGTTCGGCGGGCAGCACGACCGTGCTTTACGTCGTCAATGTCATCCTGATGTATTACCTGGTGACCGCGACCGGGATGGACCCCGCGCTCGCGGGCTCGTTCATGCTGGCCGGGCGCATCTACGACGGCATCGCCGACCTGCTGATCGGACAGGGCAGTGACCGCACCCGCAGCCGCTGGGGACGGCGGCGACCGTGGATGGCGGCGGGTGCGCTGCTGAGCGGCCTCGGCATGGCCTGGCTGTTCTCGGGCAGCGGGGCGGGCGGTTCGCAGGCGGTCATGGTGATGGGCGCACTGCTGCTGACCTTCACCGGGTATTCTGCTTTCGCGATTCCCTCTTCCGCCATGCCCGCCGAGATCACCGACAGCCCGCAGGAGCGGACCTCGCTGATGGCCTGGCGGACGTTCTTCATCCAGCTTGCCGCGCTGGCGGGGGGAGCGTTGGCTCCGGCGATGATCGCGTGGGGCGGCAGTTCCGCCGATGCCTTCGCGCGGATGGGCTATTGCATGGCCGCCTTCATCTTCGTGAGCATGGCCGTCGCGGTCGTCGCGACCGGTGGCCTGCGCGAGCACCCTGTCGAGCATGAGCGCGGCTCCGCACTCGCCGGGTTCGCGCAGCTTTTCGCCAACCGCCCGTTCATCGTCCTGCTGGGCGTCAAGTTCTGCGGCTTCATCGCCTCGGCGGCGGTGGGGGCGACGGGGCTGTTCTTCATGCGCGACATCCTTGCGCGCGGAGAGACCGGCATGGCGCAGTTCGCGCTGGCGAGCGGCGTGGTCGGCACCATGAGCGTGCCCCTCTGGCGCCAGATCGCCCGCTTCGCGCCCAAGCCGGTGATCTGCGCCGCGGCGCTGGTGCTTTCGGCCGCGATCAGCCTGAGCTGGCTCGCGGCCTCCCCGGCCGAGGGCGATGCCCTGTTCCTGCTGCGCGGCGGCTTTGCCGGTTTCGCGACGACGGGAACGCTGCTGATGACGCTGTCCATGTTGCCGGACACCATCGCCTTCGGGGTGCGCCGCAGCGGGCTGCGCAAGGAGGGGCTCTACGCCGCCTTCTTCGAGTTCTTCCAGAAGGCCGCCTTCGCCCTCGCGCCGTTCCTCGTCGGACTGTTCCTGCAGGCCAGCGGCTACCGTTCCGGGACCGGCGCCGCGCTGGTGCAGAGCGAGGCCGCGCGCGAGGCGGTGCGCCTGTCGATGGCGCTGATCCCGGCGGTCGCGCAAGTGGCCGGTATCGTCCTGCTCCTGTTCTACCGGATGCCTGCTGAGAATTTGGCTGAACCGGCGCCCGCACCGCACGAGGAAAACTGACGCGTCATGTCGATCGAGATCATCGGGACTTTCAACCATCGCGAATCCTCGGAGGCGAGCCCGCGTCCGATGGGCATCGTCGAGCCCGACTTCATCGCCCGCCTCGCCGCCGCGTTTGAGGCGGCGGACTTCGACCGCGTGCTGATCGCGCAGGCGGCGACGTGGCCCGACGGCGTGGTCTTCGCCACGCACCTTGCCGGGATCACCAGGCGGCTCAGGTTCATGATCGCGCACCGCCCCGGCTTCGTCGCGCCGACGCTGGCTGCGCGCCAGTTCGCCACGCTCGACCGGCTGAGCGAGGGGCGGGTGGGCGTCCATGTCATCTCCGCCCCCAGCGACACCGAGACGCAGGCCGACGGCGATTTCCTAACTCGCGACGAACGTCACGCCCGCAGTGCCGAATATATCCCGCTGCTGCGCAGGACGTGGAGCGGCGAGCGGTTCGATCACGACGGCACGTTCTATACCTTGCGCGGCGCGCGCTCCGAAGTGGTGCCGGTGCAGGCGGGCGGCATCCCGGTGTTCTTCGGCGGCCAGTCCCCGCGCGCACTGGAAGTCGCGGGGCAGCACGCCGATGTCTACGCCTTCGGCATCGACCGGCTGGAACCCAGCGCCGCACTGATCGCATCGGTACGTCAAGAGGCGCGTAAGGCCGGTCGGACAGTCGATTTCTGCATGTCCACCCGGATCATCGTCGGCCGTACCGAGGGCGAGGCATGGGACAAGGCGCAGGCGGTGCTGGAGGATGTGCGCCGGGGCGTCGAGGACATGGCGCAAAAGGGCGGTCAGCCCGGCGTCCTCGGCAAGAACGAACTGGCCGAAGCGCGCGCCCGCGAAGGCGACGTGCTGGACGAGCGGCTCTGGGTGGGCATCGCCCGCGCCACCGGGTTCCAGAAGGCCGCCAGCACGATCGTCGGCACGCCGGACTCGGTCGCCGCCAGCCTGCTCGCCTATCACCGGCTTGGCGTGAACCGCTTCCTGATCAGCGGCTTCGATCCGATCGCCGACGTCCTGCACCTTGGCGAGCACCTGGTGCCGCGCCTGCGCGCTTTCGCCGCGCTGGCCGCCTGAGCCGGTGCGCGCGCACTCATCCCGGAGGTTTGGAAAGTTCGCGGCGCAGCAGGTTGGCGAATTCCATGACGATCGGACGCAGCGGAATATCGGGGCGGTAGAGCAGCCCGGTCGCGCGCGGGACGGGCATGCCGTCTACTCGCAGCGCCTGCGCCCGGGCGCCGCTCATGTAGTCGTCGGGCATGATGCCGAGGCAGCCTTCGTCCTCGATCATTGCGCGCATCATCCTTGGGGAATCGGTGCGGAAAACCTGATCGGGAAAGCCCATGCCGCCATTGGCGAAGAAGCGATTCATGTCGAGATCCGCGTGGAGGCAGTTTAAATAAACCCAGCGCTCGCGCGTCAATTGTTCAAAAGTAATGACATCATCTATGGCGCATAGATGGTGCAGTTGTGCTGCATATAGATGGGTTGTTGTAGTAAAAAGTCGCTCATAGGCGATGCCTGCCTGCATGCGGTCCGTCGGGACCATGCTGGCGATCAGTTCGACCCTGCCCTCCAGCACCATCGGCACCAGATCCTCGATCATCCCGATCTTCAGATTGATCGACAGGTGGGGATAGCGCCGCGCGAACTCCGAGAGGATTTTCGGCAGTGCGAGGTCGGCCAGATGTGTGCCGATTCCGACGTTCAGCGCACCCCCCAGACCCTTCGCCAGCCGAGCGATGTCGGCCCTGGCATTGTCCGCTGTGGCGGTCAGCAGGTTGGCGTATTCGTAGAGCACGGAACCTGCCGAAGTCGGCTCAATTCCGTTGTTTCTGCGCACCAGAAGCGGCGTTCCGACGCTCGCTTCGAGGGCGTTCATGCTGCGCGTCAGGGCAGGCTGGGTGAGGTGCACCGCCTTGGCCGCGGCCGAGAACGAACGCTCCTCGATGATGGCGATCAGGTGGCGCAGCTGGCGAAGGTCCATCGTGCTCTCCGGGCGGCGGGACTCCGGGGTCCGGCCTCTGCAGTTTCATAACTGATGGTTATGGGCGGACAACCCAAATTCAATTGAATATCCGATTTTATCCTGAAAAATTCCGTTCCGAAGTCGTGCGATGAATCGAAGTTCATTGAGACGCAAATTCCGAAAACAGGGAGAATACCAAGATGCGTTCGAAATCGAAATGCTATGACTTTGGTGCATGCTGCACCGCGCTCATGCTCGTCATGGCTACCGCGCCTGCCGCGCAGGCCCAGGAAACCCCGGTTGCGCCGTCCGCTCCGCAGGCCGAAGCGGGCACCGACGGCGGGGTGATCATGGTCACCGCCCGTCGCCGCGAGGAGTCGCTGCTGGAGACCCCGGTGACGCTGTCGGTCATGACGGCGGCCAACCTCGCCAAGCTCAACGTCAACAACGTACTGGACCTGCAGGCATTCACGCCGGGCCTCTATGCGCAGCAGACCAGTTCGGGCCGCGTCGACCGCAGCTACAGCCAGATCGTCATCCGCGGCATCGCCGATCCGCTGAACCCGACCGTCTCGGTGTTTCTCGACGGCACGCCGGTAAACTTCGACGTCATCAACAACCTCGGCAACGAAGTGTCGCGTGTCGAAGTGCTCAAAGGTCCGCAGAGCGCCGCCTTCGGCCGCCAGTCCTTCGCGGGCGCGATCAACGTGGTGACGCGCGATCCCGGCGATGCGTTCCGGTGGAACTTCGACGGCACTGCGGGCAGCTATTCGCTCTATGACATCAAGGCGAGCGTCGAGTTGCCGATCGTCAAGGACGCCATCGGCCTGCGCATCGGCGGGCGCCGCTACGGCTTCGACGGGCAGTACACCAACCCCTACGACGGCAGCCGCCTCGGTGCGCAGCAGACCGAGACGATCAACGGCACGCTGGTGATCAAGCCGTTCGACGGCCTGCGCCTCAAGGCTTTCGGCATGTATCTGGAGGACCATGACGGCGCGGGCGCGGCGGGCTTCTCCAGCCGTCTGCCGGTCAACACCTTCAACTGCAACGCGGGCGCCGCGCCGACCAACGTGAACAACTTCTACTGCGGCAATATCCCGCAGTTCCCAACCAGCCAGATGGGCCAGAACCCGGCGACGCCCGCGTTCATCGACCAGGTCGTCAACAACTCGCTGGGACGCCTGAACCCGACCTACAAGGCGATCAACGACCACGCGGGTCTGGAGCGCCGCGAGATCGTGACGAACCTTGCGGTGGACTTCACGATCCCCGGCACCGACATCGTGCTCTCGTCGCTGACCGGCTACAACAAGACCCGTTTCCAGAGCAATCAGGACCTCGACGGGCGCGATACCAGCGGCATTCCCAACACCACGGTATCGACGATCCCCGGTTTCGTGGGCGATCCCTTCATCAACTACCCGACCATGGCGATGTACAAGGAAAGCGCCGTCAGCCAGGAATTCCGGGTCACTTCCGGCGCGAACCAGCCGCTGCGCTGGATGGTGGGCGCCAACTACTTCAAGGTCAGCAACCGCAGCTATACGGTCGCGCTCTATCCCAATACGATCCAGGTGTTCGGCGACGGCTCGCTCAATACGCTCGTCGACAAGAGCGTGTTCGGCAGCGTGTCCTACGACTTCTCGCCGCGCTTCACGCTGAACGCCGAAGGGCGCTACATCGAGGAGGAGCTGAAAGTCTACTTCCGCGATCCGCAGACCCTGCGCACCAGCGGCAAGTACAAGCGCTTCGTGCCCCGCGTGTCCGCGCAGTACAAGTTCACGCCGGACCTCATGGGATACGCGACCTATTCGCGCGGGATGAACAAGGGCGGCTTCAACCTCTCGGTCCTGCCGCTGACGGCGGCGCAGCGCGCTTATCTTGAGGAACGCGCCTCGGTCACCAACATCTACAAGCCGGCCGTCATCGACAACTACGAACTGGGCCTGAAGGGCACCGTGGCGGATGTGTTCTCCTTCAGCGCGGCGGTCTTCTACGCCAAATGGAAGGACCAGGCGATCACCAACAGCATCCAGGTCCCCAACGCCACTCCGGGCGCCAGCGACATCGGCGTCGGCGTGACCCAGAACACCGGCAAGAGCACGGTGAAGGGCGCCGAGATCGAGGGTAACCTCAAGGTGACCCATGCGCTGTCGCTCAACTTCAACGCCGGGTACAACAAGGTCGAGCTGGACACTTCGATCCCCTGCGCCTCGTGCGTGGCGATCACCGGCAACTCGACGGTGGCGGCGGGCGCGCAGAACCCTGCGGCTCCGGTGTTCACCAGCAACGTCGGCGCGGAATACGGCGTCGACATCGGCGACGGCTACCGCTGGTTCCTGCGCGGCGACTATGCACACCGCAGCCGCATCTACACGACGTACGAGAACATCTCGTGGATCGGCGATGCCAACAAGGTGAACGTGCGCACCGGTATTAGCAGCGAGCATCTCGACGTGCAGTTCTTCGTCAACAACGTGTTCAACGACAAGAGCTACACCGGCGTCCAGACGACGACGAGCCTGCTCGGCGGCAATGCGGTGGTGCTGTCGATGCCGGTCAAGCGCAACGGCGGCATCCGCGTGCGCTTCGGGTTCTGATCCTTCGAACATGGCATGATCGGAAGGCGTCCGGGAGCGAGCTATCGCTTCCGGACGTCGCTTTTTCAGCGAAAATCCGCAGATCATACGCAAATACTATGCGGCCGCGGATTTGTTCGTCTCGAATTCCAACGCCGCGCCATCCTAATGGCTCTGCTGCATTCGACTCGTCCCGCAGCCTTTGCGAGGCGAGCTTGCAGGAGCATTACCCATGCAGGACATCCTTTGGATCGGCCTGACCCTCGCGTTGCTGGCGGCCAGTCTCGGCTACGTCGGCCTGTGCAACAAGGCGTGAGGGGCGCGACCGACATGACCATCGATCTGTGGCTGGCGGGTTTCACCGCACTCGGCCTTCTCGTCTATCTCGTTGCCGTGCTCGCACGGCCCGAGCGGTTCTGAGGGGGCGCCGTCATGACCTTCCAGGGATGGCTGTATATCGCAGCTTTCGTCGGCGTTCTGCTGGCGCTCACGAAGCCGATGGGGCTGTGGCTCCACGCGTTGTACGAGGGCCGCCGCACGCCGCTTCATCGTGTGCTCGGACCCGTGGAGCGCGGGTTCTACAAGCTGTCAGGCATTAACCCGGACGAGGACCAGCCGTGGCATCGCTACGCGGTGCACATGCTGGTGTTCAACGCCGTGCTGCTGCTCCTGACTTATGCAGTGCTGCGCCTGCAAGGCGTGCTGTCGCTCAATGGCCTCGGCTATGCGGGCATTGGCGCGGACGGGGCGTTCAACACCGCCGTCAGCTTCACCACCAACACCAACTGGCAGTGGTACGTGGGCGAGGCGGTGATGAGCAACCTGTCGCAGATGTTCGCGCTGACGATCCATAACTTCCTTTCGGCGGCCACCGGCATCGCGCTGGCCTTCGCGCTGTTCCGTGGGTTCGCGCGCCGCAGCGCTACCGGAATCGGCAATTACTGGGCCGATATGACGCGCGTGACGCTCTACCTGCTGCTGCCCGCCTGCGTGGTCTACACGCTGTACCTGATTGCGGCGGGCGTGCCGCAGACGCTGGCGGCATCGGTCGACGTCTCGACGCTGGAAGGCGTGAAGCAGACCCTCGCGCTCGGCCCCGTCGCCTCGCAGGAGGCGATCAAGATGCTGGGCACCAATGGTGGCGGCTTCTTCAACGCCAATTCCGCTCACCCCTTCGAGAACCCGGACGCGCTGACCAACTTCGTCCAGATGCTGTCGATCTTCGTGATCGGCACCGGCATGACCTGGTGCTTCGGCAAGGCGGTGGGCAATACCCGCCAGGGCTGGGCGATCCTGGCGGCGATGATGACGATCTTCCTGATCGGCACCGCCGTGGTCTACTGGCAGGAAGCGGCGGGCAATCCGGTGCTCCATCACCTCGGCGTGGGCGGGGGGAACATGGAGGGCAAGGAAGTCCGCTTCGGCGTGGTCGCCTCGGCGCTGTTCTCGGTCGTCACCACGGCGGCGAGCTGCGGCGCGGTCAATGCCATGCATGACAGCTTTACGGCGCTGGGCGGCATGATCCCGCTGTTCAACATGCAGCTCGGCGAAGTCGTCGTCGGCGGGGTCGGCGCAGGCATCTACGGCTTCCTGCTGTTCGCCATCCTTGCCGTCTTCGTCGCGGGTCTGATGGTGGGCCGAACGCCCGAGTACGTCGGCAAGAAGATCGAGAGCCGCGAGGTCAAGCTGGCGGTGCTGGCGATCGCGGTGCTGCCGCTGGTGATCCTGGGCATGACCGCCGTGGCCTCGGTGCTGCCTGCGGGCCTTGCCGGGCCGCTCAACAAGGGGCCGCACGGGTTCTCCGAGATCCTCTACGCCTTCACCAGCGCCGTAGGCAACAACGGCTCGGCCTTCGCGGGGCTGAGTGCGGGCACGCCGTTCTACAACGGCATGCTAGGCGTCGCCATGTGGCTCGGCCGGTTCTTCGTCATCGTGCCGATGCTGGCGATCGCGGGCAGCCTCGCCGCCAAAAGGTACACGCCGGAGACGGCGGGCAGTTTCCCCACCACCGGGCTGCTGTGGACGGGCCTGCTGATCGGCATCGTCCTGATCGTGGGCGGCCTGACCTTTCTTCCCAGCCTCGCCCTTGGCCCTGTCGCCGATCATCTCGCGATGATCCGTGGCCAGCTTTTCTGAGGACCCGACGATGTCCCGATCGCAAACCAAATCCCTCTTCACCGCAGACCTGATCGTTCCGGCGATCGGCGATGCCTTCCGCAAGCTCAATCCGAAGGAGCTGATCCGCAACCCGGTGATGTTCACCACCGCCGTCGTCGCGGTGCTGCTGACGGTGCTGCTCATCGTCGGCCGCGACGGCCTCGACGCCGGGTTCAAGATCCAGCTGGTGCTGTGGCTCTGGTTGACGGTGCTGTTCGGCACGTTCGCCGAGGCGCTGGCAGAAGGGCGCGGCAAGGCGCAGGCCGCCAGCTTGCGCGCCACCAAGGCGGAACTCACTGCCAAGCGGCTGAAGGGTGACGGTAGCCGCTACGACTCCGTCCCCGCCAGCCTGCTGAAAAAGGACGACGTCGTCCTCGTCCAGACCGGCGATCTCATCCCCTCGGACGGCGAAGTCGTCGCCGGTGTCGCCTCGGTCAACGAGGCCGCGATCACCGGCGAGAGCGCGCCCGTGATCCGCGAGGCGGGCGGCGACCGCTCGGCTGTGACGGCGGGCACCCGCGTCATCTCCGACGAGATCCGCGTGCGCGTCACCGTCAATCCGGGACAGGGCTTCCTCGACCGCATGATCACGCTGGTCGAAGGCGCCGAGCGCCAGAAGACCCCCAACGAGATCGCCCTGACCCTGCTGCTGGTGGGCCTGACCATCATCTTCCTGATCGCCGTCGCCACCATCCCCGGCTTTGCCAGCTATGCGGGCGGCGCGGTGCCGGTGGCGATCCTTGCGGCGCTGCTCATCACGCTGATCCCGACGACGATCGCGGCGCTGCTTTCGGCCATCGGCATCGCGGGCATGGACCGGCTGGTGCGCTTCAACGTGCTGGCGAAGTCCGGCCGCGCGGTGGAGGCGGCGGGCGACATCGACGTGCTGTTGCTCGACAAGACCGGCACCATCACCGTCGGCGACCGTCAGGCCAGCGAATTCCGCACGGTGGGCGGCGTGAGCATGAGCGAACTTGCCGAAGCCGCGCTGGTCGCCAGCCTTGCCGACGAGACGCCCGAGGGCCGCTCGATCGTCGTGCTGGCGCGCGAGAAGTTCGGCCAGACCGCGACAGCGCTTCCCGAGGGGGCCGAGGTCATCCCCTTCACCGCGCAGACCCGCATCTCCGGCGTGAACACCGGCGGGCGCGTGATCCAGAAGGGCGCGGTGCAGGCGATCCTTGCCGCCAATCCCGGCGCGGGCGCGACGGCCGCTGCCACCGAACTTCGCCGCATCGCCGACGAGATCGGCCGCGCGGGCGGCACGCCGCTGGCGGTCGCCGTCGACGGCAGGTTGCTGGGCGCGATCTTCCTCAAGGATATCGTCAAGGCGGGCATTCGCGAGCGCTTCGGCGAACTGCGCGCGATGGGCATCCGCACTGTCATGATCACCGGCGACAACCCGCTGACGGCGGCCTCGATCGCGGCGGAATCGGGGGTGGACGACTTCCTCGCCGAAGCCACGCCGGAGGACAAGCTGGCGCTGATCCGCAAGGAACAGCAGGGCGGCCGCCTCGTCGCGATGTGCGGCGACGGCACCAACGACGCCCCCGCGCTGGCGCAGGCGGACGTCGGCGTCGCCATGAACACCGGCACCCAGGCCGCGCGCGAGGCGGGCAACATGGTCGATCTCGACAGCGATCCGACCAAGCTGATCGAGGTCGTCGGCCTCGGCAAGCAACTGCTGATGACGCGCGGCGCGCTGACGACGTTCTCGGTGGCGAATGACGTGGCCAAGTACTTCGCGATCATCCCGGCAATGTTCGTGGCGCTCTACCCCGGCCTCGGCGTGCTCAACGTGATGGGGCTGTCGAGCCCGCAGAGCGCGATCCTTTCGGCGATCATCTTCAACGCGCTCATCATCCCCTGCCTCGTGCCGCTGGCGCTGCGCGGCGTCACGTACAAGCCGATGAGCGCGGGACCGCTGCTGGCGCGCAACCTTGCGGTCTACGGCCTTGGCGGGCTGATCGCGCCGTTCGTCGGCATCAAGCTCATCGATCTTGCGGTCGGCGGGCTGGGACTGGCGTGAGGATGACGGCGAACTGAACCTTCTCTTTCCCGTCATTCCCGCGAAGGCGGGAACTCATCTCCTGAAGTAGCCGATCGCACGGCCATCAGATGGGACCCCGCCTTCGCGGGGATGACGGGAAAAAAGGGTAAACCTCTCAACACCGCTCAGGCTGAGCTTGTCGAAGCCCCCGAGGCGAAGCGCAGGCTCACAGGAGACAGACAAATGACCAACGATATTTCAAGCTCGCTGCGCCCCGCGCTCGTGATGACCGGGCTGTTCGCCATTCTGCTCGGCCTTGCCTATCCGCTGGCGATGACCGGGATCGGGCAAGCGCTGTTCCCGCGTCAGGCGAATGGCAGCCTCGTCACCGAAAGCGGCAGGGTGATCGGCTCCACCGTGGTCGGGCAGGCCTTCACTTCGGAGCGCTACTTCAACACCCGGCCCTCGGCGGCGGGCGCTTCCGATCAGGGGGGCTACGACGGCCTTGCCTCCTCCGGGTCCAACCTCGGCCCCGCCTCACGGGCGCTGCACGACCGGGTGCAGGCCGATCTTCAACGCATGCAGGCTGCGACACCAGGGCGTCCCGTTCCGTCCGACCTGGTGACCACCTCCGCCTCGGGGCTCGACCCCGATATCAGCCCCGAGGCGGCCTTGTATCAGGTGGACCGCGTGGCCCGCGCGCGTGGGCTCGAATCCGAAGCGCTGCGCCGCCTCGTCGCGGGCAGCATCGAGGAGCCGGTGCTCGGCTTCATCGGCGAACGCCGCGTCAACGTGTTCGAACTCAATCGACGACTGGATGCATTGCGCGCTAAGCCGGTCCGGTGAACGAGCCTGAACGCCCATCGCCCGAAGCCCTCCTGCGCGCCGCCGCGCGGGAGGGTCGCGGCCGTCTCAAGATCTTCCTCGGCGCCGCGCCCGGCGTCGGCAAGACCTGGGAGATGTTGACCGAAGGCCACCAGCGCCGCGCGGCGGGGGTGGACGTGGTCGTCGGTGTCGTGGAAACGCACGGGCGGCGAGAGACCGGGGCGCTGGTGGAGGGGCACGAGGTGATCCCCCGCCGCACGGTGGACCACGTCGGTCACTCGCTGGGCGAGATGGACATCGACGCCATCCTCGCCCGCGCGCCTGCCCTGGTGCTGGTCGATGAACTCGCGCATACCAACGTACCCGGCAGCCGCCATCCCAAGCGCTATCAGGACGTCGAGGAATTGCTCGACGCCGGGATCGACGTCTGTTCCACGCTCAACATCCAGCACGTCGAGAGCCTGAACGATGTGGTCGCCTCCTTCACCCGCGTTCGCGTGCGCGAGACGGTGCCCGATTCGATACTCGAACAGGCCGAGATCGAAGTCGTCGACATTCCGCCCGACGAACTGATCGAGCGGCTCAGGGACGGCAAGGTCTACGTGCCGCACGAGGCGACGCGCGCGCTGGGGCACTTCTTCTCCAAGTCCAACCTCACCGCGCTGCGCGAACTGGCGCTGCGCCGTGCGGCGCAGGCGGTGGACGCGCAGATGCTGGAGCACGTGCGCGCCCATGCGCTGGCGGGCAGCTTCGCGGTGGGCGAACGCATCGTCGTCGCCGTCAGCGAGCACCCCCATGCCGCCGGACTGGTGCGGGCGGGCAAGCGCATGGCCGACGCCCTGCGCGCGCCTTGGACCGCCGTGCACATCGAAACGCGGCGCGACCAGCACTTCTCCGATCGCGAGCGCCGACAGCTGGCCGATACCCTCGCGCTGGCCTCGCGCCTCGGCGCCTCCACCGCCAGCATTCCGGCGGCGGGCGTGGTCGAGGGGCTGGGCGGCTTTGCGAAGGATGCGCGCGCGACGCAGATCGTCATCGGCAAGTCGCACCGCTCATGGTGGTTCGAGGCGCGGCACGGCTCGGTGGTGGACCGGCTGGTGCGCACGATCGGCGACGTCGCCGTGCACGTCCTGCCTTCGGGCGAGCCGGTTGCCAGTGGCCGCAAGCCCGAAAGGAGGCGAGGTCAACGATGGGGGCAATGGGGCCATCCGGCGCATTACCTGGGGGCGCTGCTGATGGTCGCGGCAATGACCGTGCTCGGCCGTCTGCTGGTCGAGGTGATCGACCTTGGCAACATCGCGCTGCTCTACCTGATCCCGGTGATGTTCGCGGCGGCCTCGTTCTCGCTGCGGGCGGGGCTGTTCGCGGGGCTGGCCTCCAGCCTCGCCTACAACTTCTTCTTCCTGCCGCCGACCGGCACGCTGACCGTCGCCAATCCCGAGAACGTGATCTCGATCCTGGTGCTGCTGGGCGTGGCGGTGGTCACCAGCCAGTTCGCCGCGCGGGTCCGCGCGCAGGCCGACCTCGCGGGCGCCAGCGCACGCCAGAACGCCGCGCTTGCCAGCTTCTCGCGCCAGTTGACGGCGGCGGCCACGCAGGACGAGCTGATGCAGGCGATCTGCGCCGAAGTCGCCCGTCTGCTCGACGTGCGCGCGGTGCTGCTGCTGCCCTCGCTGGCAGGCCCGGACCTTGCCGCCGCCTATCCGCCCGAGGACCGGATGGATCAGATCGAACTGGCCGCCGCACAATGGGCGATCGATAATGAGCAGCCCGCCGGGCGCGGCTCGGCGACGCTGACCGCCTCCGACTGGCTATTTCACCCGCTGCGTGCGTCCGCCGCATCCGGCCGGGGCGTGATGGCGGTCCTCGGCATCGCGCGCGCGGATGCCGGCGACCCGGTGCGATCGGACGAAGTGCCGCTGCTGATGAGCCTGCTCGATCAGGCCTCGATCGCCTTTGACCGCATGGCGCTGGAGGAGGAGAACCTCAAGGCGCAAGCCGTGGGCGAGCGCGACCGGCTACGCGCGGCGTTGCTCTCGTCGGTCAGCCATGACTTGCGCACGCCGCTCACCACGATCCTGACGGCGGCGCGGGAGTTCAGGACGCACCCGTCGCCCGACCTCGTCGAGACCATCGATGCCGAGGCGCAGCGCCTCAACCGCTTCGTCGCCAACCTGCTCGACATGGCCCGCGTCGAGGCGGGCGCGCTGCCGATGAAGCCCGAAGCGACCGACCTGTTCGACGCGGTTGCCAGTGCCGTCCACGATACCCGCAATGCGCTGCAAGGGAGGCAGATCGACCTCGACATTGCGCCGGACATACCATTGGTGCGGCTTGATCCGGTGCTGCTGCACCACTGCCTCATCAACCTGCTCGACAACGCCGGGCGCTATGGCGAACCCGGGACGCCGATCCTGGTGCGCTGCCGTCGTTCGCCGGGCGCCTTGCGGTTGTCGGTGATCGATCGGGGGCCGGGCATTCCGCCGGGTCAGGAAAAGCGCGTGTTCGAGACGTTCACCCGGCTCGAAGGCTCCGACCGGGTGCGCCATGGCACCGGGCTCGGCCTCGCCATCGTCAAGGGTTTCGCCGAGGCCATGGGCCTGTCGGTCGAGGCCGCCAACGCCGAGGACCCCTTCGGCGCCTGCTTCACCATCCGTATTCCCGAGGCGCTGATCATCCGGCACCTCGACAATGAGGACATGCCATGAAGACCCGCCACAAGGTGCTCATCGTCGATGACGAGCCGCATATCCGGCGCCTGATCCAGACGGCGCTCGGAAGGGCCGACTATGCGACGGTCGAGGCAGGCAACGCGCGCGAGACGATGGAGCGGCTGCGCGAGGAGCGCCCAGATCTCGTGCTGCTGGACCTTGGCCTGCCCGATCGTGACGGGCTGGAACTGGTGCCGCTGATCAAGAAGGAGACCGATGCGACGCTGATCATCGTCTCGGCGCGCGATGCCACGGACGAAAAGGTGGCGGCGCTGGATCTGGGGGCAGACGATTACCTGACCAAGCCGTTCGACACTGACGAACTGCTGGCGCGCCTGCGCGTGGCGCTGCGGCACCGGATGGCGCGGGGCGGCGGCGTGTCGGCCGTGACTGCGGGTGACGTGTCGATCGACCTGATGGAGCGGCGCATCACCAAGGCGGGCAGGGAAGTGCACCTCACGCCCAAGGAATATGCCGTGGTCGCGCAACTGGCGCAGCATCCGGGGCGGGTCATCACGCACCACCAGATCATGATGCAGGTCTGGCCGTCCGAGAACGAGCGCCACGTCGAATACCTGCGCGTGCTGGTGCGCAGCCTGCGGCAGAAGCTGGAGGACGATCCGCAGCGCCCGCAAATCATCGGCAACGAGATCGGCGTGGGCTATCGCCTGCACGTGTCGCCGGAGTGACGGGCGCGCGGGCTCTCAGATCTCCACTTGCGAGCCGAGTTCGACGACACGGTTCGTCGGCAGGTTGAAGAACTCCATCGGCGTCGCCGCATTGCGGATCATCCACGCGAAGAGCTTCTCGCGCCAGAGCGCCATGCCGGGCTTCTCGGAGGCGATCAGGGTCTGGCGGCTGAGGAAGTAGCTCGTGTCCATCGACCCGAACGGCGCGCCGCAGGTGGTGACGGCCTTGAGCGAGGCGGGAATGTCCACGTCCTCGAGGAAGCCGTGGCGCAGGCGCATGCGGTAGAAGTTTGCGCCGTGATCGGCGATGGTGATGCGGCCTTCCTCCGGCATCGACGGCACCGCTTCGGTCGTCACCGTGAGGATGACGATGCGCTCGTGCAACACCTTGTTGTGCTTGACGTTGTGGAGCAGCGCGGGCGGCACACCATCGCTGGTTGAGGAGAGGAAGGCGGCCGTGCCCGCGACGCGGCGCACCGATCCGGCGGTGGACTTGATGAACAGGTCGAGGTCGATGGCCCCTTCCGCAAGATAGCGGCGCATGACCTTGCGGCCCGTGGACCACGTGGTGAGCATTACGAAGACGATCGCGGCGACCAGCAGGGGGAACCAGCCGCCGTCGGGGATCTTCGTCGCGTTCGACAGGAAGTAGGCGCCATCGATGATCAGGAACAGTCCGGTGACAGTCCCCGCCACCACCGGCGGCCAGCGCCAGACGCTGAAGGTGAGGACACCCAGCATGCAGGCGGTGATCACCATCGTCCCCGTCACCGCGATGCCGTAAGCCGCCGCCAGACTGCTCGAGGAGCGGAACGATAGCACCAGCAGGACGACAAAGACCAGCAGCGCCCAGTTGACGATCGGCACGTAGACTTGCCCCTCCGCCGAAGCGCTGGTGTGGAGGATGCGCAGCCTCGGCAAGAAGCCGAGCTGCACCGCCTGGCGGGTGATCGAGAACGCGCCCGAAATCACCGCCTGGCTGGCGATGACGGTGGCCAGCGTCGCGAGGATCACCAGCGGCAGTCGTGCCCATTCCGGGGCGAGCAGGAAGAAGGGATTGCTCGCCGCCTCGGGATGGTCGAGCAGCAGAGCGCCCTGTCCCATGTAGTTGAGCATGAGGCAGGGCAGCGCGGCGTAGAGCCAGGCGATGCTGATGGCCTTGCGGCCGAAATGCCCCATGTCGGCATAGAGCGCCTCCGCGCCGGTCACCGCCAGCACCACCGACCCCAGCGCGAGGAACGCCAGCCTGGGATCGAGCGCGAAGAAGTGCCAGGCCCAGTACGGGTTGACGATGCCGATGATCTGAGGATGGACGATGATGTTGGTCACGCCCAGCACCGCGAGAACAACGAAGTACACCGCCATGACCGGCCCGAAGAATGCGCCGACCCGCTCGGTGCCGTGCTTCTGGATCAGGAACAGGCCGAGCAGGATGACGATCGCGATCGGCAGCACCAGTTCGCCCAGCGACGTCTCCACGACGGTAAGTCCCTCGACCGCCGACAGCACGGAGATGGCGGGGGTGATGATCGCATCGCCATAGAACAGCGCGGTCGCGATCACGCCCAGCATCGCGATCACCGGCGTCCAGCGCGTTTCGCCCAGGCTCCGCCCGATCAGCGCGAGGAGGGCCATCGAGCCGCCTTCGCCCTCGTTGTCGGCGCGCATGACGATGAAGACATACTTGAACGTCACGATCAGCGTCATCGTCCAGAAGATCAGCGAGAGCACGCCGAAGATGTGAGCGTGGTCCACCGCCAGTGGATGGTGCCCGACGAAGCTCTCCTTGAGGGCGTAAAGCGGGGACGTGCCGATGTCCCCGAACACCACGCCCAGCGCACCGAGCGCGAGCGTCGGTAGCCGCCCGTGAGGCCCGCTGCCGTGGCCCGAAATCGCACCGGTCTGGTCGCTGCTCAAGTCATGCCCTCTTGGTTGCTTTGCCCGATGCCCATGCCATGGAACCGCATTTGATCTCCATATCGGCAAGATGGCGAAC
Organism: Novosphingobium sp. 11B; assembly: GCF_054589055.1. Classification (NCBI taxonomy): domain Bacteria; kingdom Pseudomonadati; phylum Pseudomonadota; class Alphaproteobacteria; order Sphingomonadales; family Sphingomonadaceae; genus Novosphingobium; species Novosphingobium sp. 11B. The sequence goes on from NZ_BAAILP010000230.1 coordinate 65,130, forward strand.
ACATATGATCGGCATATGATTTGCATTTTTCCGGCGCGAGTTCCGGCGTGATCTTATGCAATCTCAATGCGGAGCCACAGGTTCCCCTCTCGAATTGCTATGCGAAGGTGCGTAGCTGAAGCGCCTCCTCAAGGGAGGTGATGTATGATCCGTTGGCATGAAACTCTGGCGGCGCAGATCGGCTTGCGCATCGGCGGCCTCGCTGTCCTGACGCTCGCGGCGATGACGGTGCGCGTGCTGTACACGCGGGTGCACGCCCATCCGCCCGCACCGGCCGGCCTTGCCGATCTTGGCCTGTGCGCGATCGTCGTCGTGCTCATGGTCGTGGGCGATGCCCTGCTGTTCGCGGGGCCGGCCTTGTGGAAGCAGGTGATGGTCCCCGGGCGCTGGTCGGCTACGGCCTAGCGGAGATCGAACTCGATCGGCACGGTCAGTTCCACGGTATCCGGACGTCCCGCATGAATGGCGGGCAGGGCCGGATAGCGGCGGAAGCGCCCCAGGTGAGCGAGCACCGATGCTTCCCAGTCCGGCCGGGTATCGCTGGACAGCCGGAGCGCTGCCGGAGCGGCGATGGCCTTCGGTGCCGTCGTCTGGGGCATCGGCGGGCCGGGATCGACGATCTCCACCGGCTCGGAGGCGAGGGGCTCGTTGGCCGGTGCGGTGACGAGCACGACCATCGGCTGGGGCGGAATTTCCCGGTCCGGCTGCGGCCTGGCCTCCTGCCTCTCGACGCGGGTTGGCCCCGGAGCGACGTCGCGTTCCGGTTCTGGCGGGGGCGCCAGCGACTGCAATTCGACGGTCAGCGGGGAGAGTTCGGCATGACCACGCGCTGCGGCGTCTGCCATGTGAACAGCGCGGCCAGCAGGGCCAATACCGCAATGCCGGTCGTCCCGGAAAGCCCCGCCAGACGCGCGGGCCAACTGGTGGGCTGATCGCAATAGCGCTGGCTCGAGGTCGTCGAAGCCGCCATGGGAAAGGCGCGCGTGATCTCAGCCGAGGCAGTCGTTGCGGGCGTGCATGATCGCGCTGTTTATGATGATCGGGTCCGCGACCGAGGCCGAGTTCGGGAAGCCGCCGGCACTGTACGTGTCGCTGACGGTGTCGTTCGCCCAGGCGGTGGCGCGGACATCGATCCAGCGGCTGCCGGGCTGCCACTTGTACTCGGCGTTATAGGCTTTCGCATGGACCTTGCTGAGCGGACACTGGACGTTGCCGAAGTAGTTGCCGCGTTTCCGGAAAGCGTCGGCTCCCATCAGGTCCACGTCGCCGAGATGGGCGGCGGCTGCGAGACGGATCGCGCGGTCTCCGGCGAAGAAGCTCTCGTTGTCGTCGGAGGTACACAGATTCACGCGCAATGAAGGGTCGCAATAGGGGAACGTGGGTGAGCCACCGGTCGAGCACAGGAAGTCCGGCACGTCATTGTAATTCTGGCCGGTCAGCAGGGTGGGCAGGCCGCGCGGACTGGCAGAACAGTTTTTGCGAACCAATCTCGAAAAGGAGGTTGCGAAAGTTTCCCCCTTGCGCGACGTTCGATTGTCGCCGGAGCCCTCAGGACATCGCGAACAGAGCTTGCGCCGCCAGGGCGTCGGCCGGCTTGCCGAAATAGTATCCCTGAATCTTCCGGCAGCCGAGCTTGCGTACCATATCGACTTCCCGGCGGGTCTCGACCCCTTCCGCCGTCGTGCTCATGCCCAGACTTTCCGCCATCGTCACTACCGCCTGCAGGATGGCCAGGCATTCCCGGTTGCCGCCCGCCGCGCCATTGACGAACGACCGGTCCAGCTTGATGGTGGAAAAGCGCATCCTGCGCAGGTATCCCAGCGACGAATAGCCAGTGCCGAAGTCGTCCAGCGCCACTGTGCATCCCACCGCCATGACGTGCTCCAGAGCGGTGCAGGCGCGCGTCGCATCGCTCAGGAAGATGCTTTCGGTCACCTCGATCTCCAGGCGCTCGGGAGCAAGGCCGCTCGTCGTCAGGGCGCCAATGACACTGGACACGAAGTTCGGGTCCAGCAACTGCTCTCCCGATACGTTGACGGCGATGCGCACGTCTCCGGGCCAGCTTGCGGCTGCCTTGCAGGCTTCGTGCATGATCCATTCGCCGATCGGCACGATGAGGCGCGTTTCTTCCGCGATCGGGATGAATTTTTCCGGGCTGACGGGACCGTACTCGGTGCTCCGCCAGCGCAGCAGCGCCTCGAAGCTGACGACCGCTTCCGATTGCGCATCGACCACGGGCTGGAAGGCGAGGTGCAGTTCGTCCCGCTTCATGGCGCTTCGCAATGCGATCTCCAGCTTGCGGCGCTCCTCGGCCTGCGCGTGGAAGCTGCGCTCGTAGCGGCAGTGCGAATTGCTGCGGGTTTCCTTGGCACGATATAGCGCCAGATCGGCGTTGCGCATGATCGTCTCGGCGGTGGAGCCGTCATGCGGGCCGACCGCCCAGCCGATCGATGCGCCCACGAATACCGTATGCTGGCCGATCTCGTAAGGCTGGATCAGGCGGTCCGTGATGCGCCGGACCAGCAGCCTTACCCGATCGAGGTCGGATGCCTCGGGAATGACCACCGCGAAGGCGCCGCCGCTGAAGCGACCGCACATGTCGCTGTCGGCGATCTGCTCCCTGAGACGTTCGGCGACGCGCGCCAGCAAGGTGTCGCCGACGTCGTGGCCGAGCGTGTCGTTCACCGCCTTGAAGCGATCGAGATCGATCATCAGGAACGCGCAGGCATTACGCCGCCGCAGCCCGCTGCGATCGAGCGCCGCAGCCAGTACTTCAGTGAGTTTTGCCCTATTCGGCAACCCGGTCAGCGCATCGTAATGCGCCAGCCGGGTCATCATTTCGAGAGTTACGCGGCTTTCGGTAATGTCGCAGCCGGTGCCGCGATAGCCGGTGAATATGCCTTCCTGGTAGTGCGGCTCGCCTGAAAGTTTCCACCAGCGCGGGCGGTCGCCCACTCTGACCTGCATGGCAAGGCCAGAGAAATCCTCACGGCGTTTCATGCGCTCGGCGAGTTCGGTCCCATCGGAAGGCGCATCTCCGGCACGTGCTCCGGCGATCAGTCTGCGCAGCGAAATGCCTTTCAGATCGGATGGATCGCGCCCGGTCGCCAGTGCGAACCCGCGTGATACCTCGGTCAGACGCCGGGTCGCATCGGTTTGCCAGTGCCAGTGTGCATCGTCGTGTCCGAACTCGCATTGGAACGGCAGGGTAGCCGCATCATCGCTGGACGGTTGCGCGCCGGGTGCCGAGGCGGGCCGTATCGAGCGCCGCCGCTCTACGATCACGGTGGAGGTTGTCGCCATGAACAGAAGCGCGATGGCCGCCATGCCCGGATTGGTCGCATAGAGGAACCAGGCTGCGCTGGAGATGCCGACGATGCCGGAGAAAAAGAAAGTGGTTATCGGCGCCGAGGTCGCGCGAAGTGCCGAGGCTGCCATCATCACCGCGAGCACCGCCCACAGTTGCGTCGCCGCTTCCGTACCGATCTGCGATCCGAAAGCCCACAAGGGAAAGACCCATGCCAATGCCGAAAGCACGGCGCCGAGGTAGAACGACGGCAAGCTCGAAGATAGCTCGTGCCGCGAGCGTTCCAGCCGGACGGCGTAAAACTGGGCGAGTGCGACTGCGGCAAGCCATGCGACGATCACCGCAGGCGCGGCTTCCCCCGCCAGCAGAATAGCGACGGCCATTGCCGCGAAAGCGTGCATGATCGCGTCCCTTATGATCGGCGCAGAACCGGTCGGGGCTCCGGTAACGGGGGCCGACGCGGTCGCGGTGATCGTCAGTGGGGGATCCTCAGGCAGCATCTTGTTTGCTTCATGCCTTTCTCGTGCTTTCCTTCTAAGCGATAGGATCGTAAAAGTTAGCGGCACGTAAATGCTTGTTAGCGCGATGAATTGATGCGCATCGAAGATGGCGTTCCGAAGAGAATTCGGCAGTACTATTGATGGGGTTTCTGTCTTCCTAGCCCGATCCACCGGGCATCCCGTGCGGTATCGCAACCGATCCGACGCTACCCCTCTGCCCCTGTTCTGCCTGCGATTTTGTATTCCCTGGCCCCGTTTGCGTAACGATCGAGACGGTTTTCCAAGGGTCGCGCCTTTCTTGCTTGCGGGACGGACGGGATTCTGGCGAGCGGCGGCTTTTTGCCAATGTGGATTGCGTGCTCGATACCCTCGAAGCGGCTGCGATTGGGCGTGAACGGCTGGCATCGCTTCGTAACCTGCAGGCGGGCAACTTCCGCATCGCAAAGCGGCACAAGGCAGGCAGCCGAAGATCATGAGGGCAATTCCCGAACGCGCGCGGCACAGCGCGAAGTGCAGACCTGCAATCTCCGGAGCGATCCGGCGTGGTCTGCTTGCCGTGGGGGCGGCTTTGACGCTTGTTGCTCCGCATGCGCTGGCGCAGGGCTCGACCGTGCTCAACCAGTCACCGACCATCGATCGCGACAGGCTCGACCGTCAGGATCCGGCGATCCCGCGCGCCGCGCCGCCGACGGAACTTCCATCCGCCCCCGTGAGCGTGGATACTGCAGCCTCTACCGTCGCGTTGAAGGAGGTACGCTATCTTGGTTCCACGCTCGATCGCAAGGTGCTGGACGCGGCGACCGGTCCCTTCATTGGCGGCCCGCTGGACCGGGACACACTGCAGAAACTGGCGAACGCGGTCAGCGGGGCCTATGCCAAGAGCGACATCGCATTCTATGCAGTGAGCATCCCGGCGCAATCGGCGTCCGGCGGTGTGCTGACGGTGCGGGTGCTCGAAGGACGGATCGTGCACTATGCTCTGGCGGGCGAGACCAGCAGCACGCCGAAGCGGCTCATCGACGCGCATATAAAGCGCCTGATGCGTGAGACACCGACGCACAAGTCCACGATCGAGCGGACACTGTCCCTCCTGCGGGACATTCCGGGGCAGACCGTACAGGCCAAGTTGCGCGGCACGGCGACACCCGGCGAACTTGCGCTGGACCTGGACGTGAGCCGCAAGCAGGTCGAGATCACCGTCAATCTCAACAACCGGGGCGTCTTCAACGTGACCACCGGGGCGCAGGCCCAGGTCGGGGTGGCATTCAATGGCCTGCTCCGCGAAGGCGACAGCACCCGTCTGTCAGGCTACGTTCCGTTGCAGCCACGGCGCTACCAGCTCTACTCGGCAAGTCACCAGACGCCGATCGGATCGAGCGGCACCACGATAGGCGTGAGCGGTGCCTACGTGCGCACCCGGACCCGCGATCTCGACATATTGGGAGAAGCCAAGCAGGTCGGCATCGTCGTCAGTCATCCGCTGGTCCGCAGCTATCAGCGCAACCTTACGCTGACCGCCTCGCTGGACGGGACCAACAGCGACAACTATTATCTCGACACCGCCTTTGGCGGTTTTCGTACGCGCGCCGCCCGTCTGGGCGCAAGCTGGTCGGCGATCGGGAAGACGAGCGGCTACGGCATCTCGCTATCGCTTAGCCATGGCTTGAGCGGACTGGGCGCGCAGGCGATCGAGGGATATTCGCGCACGGCGTTTCGAAAGGCGAACGTTCAGGCCACCTTCGTAACGGAACTCGATTCCAGACTTGCCGCGAAAGTTAACTTGCGAGGCCAGTACAGTCCCGATCGCCTGCCCACGACCGAGCGCTTCGTTTTGGGCGGCGAGGGGGCGGGCCTTGCCTACCGTGACGGGTTCCTGACTGCGGACAAGGCTGTGGCCGGAGGCGCGGAGCTATCCTGGCGTGCGCTTGGCGGCAAGTCGAGCGAGAGAGCGCTAACATTATTCACGTACGTCGATGGCGCGCTCGCGCATTCGCGGGCGCGTCCGATTTATGGTTTGATCAGCCAGGACTACTCGCTGGCGTCCGCCGGAGGAGGCATCCGCATTACTCCGCTCAAGGGCTGGACGGCGACCGGACAAGTTGCCGTTCCGGTCAAGAAGCCCTTCGATGGAATGAGCAGCAAGGCACGGTTCTTCTTCAGCGTGTCGCGAACACTCTGACCACCCGTTTTGCGTACACGCAAAAATTGCGCACAGACAGAAATACAGGGGCTCATTCATGCAGAACGTGTGGGAAGCATGGTCCGGCGCGCTGTCGCCGGCCGAATGCGACAAGATCCTTGCGCGCGCCAGGAAATATCCGGAAGCGGATGCGACGATCGGTTTCTCCGATACCTTGCGCAGCGATCTTGGGTATCGCAGCTCGACGATCCGTTGGCTCGATGCGATTCAGGAGCGCGACATCGTGGCGCGCCTCATGACCCTGGTGCGTTCTTCGAACCGAACCAACTTCGGCGTGGATATAGATCTACCTTACGAAATCCAGTTCACCGAATACCGGGCCACCAACAACGGGCATTATGACTGGCATCAGGATGTCTGGCTGGAATCCACCCGTCCCTACGCACGCAAGCTATCGGTCGTGGTGCAGTTGTCGGCACCGAATGAGTACAAGGGCGGCGAATTCGAGTTCTTCGGTATCCAGAGCCCCGGCGAGACGTTTGCCGGAAGGGGCAGCGTCCTGATCTTCCCGTCCTTCCTGCAACATAGGGTGCTACCGGTAACCGAAGGGTTGCGCCGCAGCCTCGTAACCTGGGTCGAAGGCCCGAACTGGCGCTGACTCCGGGCGGTGCGCAGGAAGGGCGTGCAAGAAGGGCGTGCTCTCGCTCCATATTTCCTTCCATCGACCATTGGCCCTTCCTTCGATTGCCTGCTGCTACTGGCACCGATGTGATCCCTTTTGTTCGGGTAGCCCGCAAAAGCGCAAAACGGCATGCGGCGAGCGCTCGGGAAGGCTGGGGTCGCGAGCCCAACCGGCGGGCGAGGCGCGCAAATCCAGTGTCGATGTATGGAAAATGGATCGAGACAGGCTTTTGCGGGAAGGTCCCGTAGCGAGGGCAGTTCGACTGGCCAGGTGTACGCACCGACTTAAGATCATGGGCAAAGTTCAAGGCGATCAGAGCCTTGCAGCAACAGCGGAGGAAATGAACTTGCGCCACGTAATTCCCGGCTCGGCGACGCGCCTTGCAATCGGCCTCGCGGCATGCGCTGTCACTTTCGGCATTCAATCCGGATCGGCCTTCGCGCAGAACTACGAAGCCGATGCGACCACGCCCGGCCAGGCGGCAGTAGGCGGCGCGCTGGACGCGGTCGCTCCTTCCGCGGCGAGCGGCTACGCAAGCATTCTCGATGCCATCGACGCTTTGCCGAACGCGGCTGCGCGGGCCGAGGCGCTGGGGCAGCTTGGTGCGGCGGCCTATCGTTTGATGCCGCGACTCTCGATCCAGTCGATGGACGCCACCGATCGTGAAATCCGGGGCTATCTTGCCCAGCGCCGCGAACTGGCGCTCGATGCCTCGCCGGGCGTGCCAGCAAGCGGTGACCGCACCATCAACGTGATGGTCAGTTACGGGCTCAAGCAGGGCGACTATCACGCCAGGCCGGACCGGCCCCGCGCCAATTTCGATAGCCGTTCCATCCGGGCCGGCTTCGACATCTCGCCGGTGCCGGGCCTGATCCTGGGTACGTCGATCGGCATCGACGGCATCGACGCCAACCTCGACCGCAGCGAGCGGCCACGCAGCACGCTCTTCAATGCGAACATCACGCCTTACGCCAGCTATACCAGCGGTCGATATTACGTGGATGCGACCGCGGGCTATACCCGCAGCTGGTATCAGCTGCGTCGGCAGGTCGGCTTCACTGGTTTCAGCGACCAGCTTCAGTCCGGGCCGAACGGCGATAACGCCGCGGCCACGGTCGAGGGCGGTGGCATCGTCAAGCTCGGCGTCCTTCGGGCGCAACCTTTCGCCGGGCTTCACTACCGTTACGCGGACCTCGGCGGCTTCGTCGAAAGCGGCGGCGCGGCTTCGCTGGCGGTCGCCAAGTTCAAGACGGAATCGGTACGCACCAGTCTGGGCCTGAGGGCGTCGGCATCGCTGACCAGGGGCGCGTGGACCTTGCGGCCCAGCGTGGAAGCACAGTGGCAGCGCGAATTGCGCTCGCGGCCGGAAAGCCGGATCGAGGCGATCTTCCTTCAGGGTGGCACGCCGATCTTCACGCTGCCGTCCACCCGCTATGACCGCGATGGTGCGGTCGTCGGGGCGGGCATCAGCGCAGTGCACGGCGAGCGGACGGCGCTGCGCCTATCCTATTCGGGCGAGTTCGCAAACGACCGCCGGATCCACGGCTTCGCGGTCACGGCCAACCATCGCTTCTGAGGCGAAAGGTTTTCGCGGCGAAATGGAGCCGATCTGAACCTAGTTCGCCGGGCGGCGGAGCCATTCCTTTCGCTATGTAAGGCCCGGGTTCGGCCCGATCGGATCATAGCAGAGAAGGGGACGCACGGTGGGGAGCTTTGTTCGCGATATCTTGACGACGCTGTCGTACGAGCCGGAACCGGCGGAGGCCTTGCGCTTCGAGAGCGAGGAGCTTTCGCGCCTGGACCAGCGGCTGGCTGGCGTCGCGCAGGGAGGTGGCAGGGGACGGACGGCGATTTCGATCCGCCCGTCGGATTGTTCGGTGTGGGACGGTAATCCGCGCGACGTTCCGGGCCTTTCGGCTGAAAGTTGCCGTTCCTTGATAGAATCTATCGCGCAGGAGGATGGCAACCGCATTCCGGTGCTGGTCCGCCATAATGCGCCGGGGGCGGATTGTCCTTATGAGCTTCTGGTCGGCAGTCGGCGGCGTTTTTGTGTCGAATGGCTGAACAACAACGGGCGGCCTGAAATCCGCCTCAACGCGATGATCGTCGATCTTACCGACGAGGAAGCGTTTCGCCTTGCCGACATCGAGAACCGCGAACGTGAGGACATCACCGAACTCGACCGTGCGCGCAGCTACCAGAGCGCCGTCGATCGCTTCTATGGCGGCGTACAATCCCGCATGGCAGAGGCGCTGAACCTGTCTAACAGCCAGCTCAGCCGGCTGTTGTCCCTGGCACAGATGCCGGACGAGGTCGTCGACGCCTTTGCCACGCGTGAGGAACTGCGCGTCCGCCATTCCGAAGTGCTGACGCCGCTGCTTCGCCGCGCCGAGCAGCGGGAGCGCGTGCTGGTTGCGGCTCGGGCGATCGGTCAGGAACAGCAGCGTTTCGCCACGGCGGGCGAGAAGATGATTTCCGCCGCGACCGTCCTGTCCCGCCTGAAGCATGCGGCGGGCGAAGGGGCTTCCTCACACGGCAGCGAAACGGTGCTGATGGTGGGAGATGCGCGGGTAGGGCGCGTCCGCTCCGTCAAGGACGGCTTGTCGGTGGAGCTGACCCTGTCGCTCGACGCGGACCTCGATCAGGCGCTGGCGATCGTCCGCGAAGCCGTTCTGGACAGCCGGGCGCGACTCGCCCGGGAGATCGACGCGGCCGCGGATTGAATCGCAGCGGCCCGGCGTCTGAAAACCAGCAGGCACGGATATAAATAGCCTTCATTCCGGCTGCATCTTCCAGCCCGCGCGCAAACTGGGGTTTGCACGCGGGCTGTCGTTTTTTGCGGGTTCTTGCCGGAGTTGAAGCGCAGGATTTCGTCCGATGAGCGCCTTGCGCAAGGTTTTGCGCGGCGCCCGGCGCGGTTTGCGAAGCGCCCCGAACGCGCCGTGCGGCGATGTTTCCTTCCTCGCACCGGGGCGGCTTCTTCTGGACGCGATGTCTTTCCCGACAGTGTCTTAGCCTTTGCGGACTGGGCATTTCATGGAGGACAACAAGATGCCGCGAAACAAGCCGCGCAAATCCACAAGGCACATGTTGCTTTGTGCGAGCGCAATTCCCCTTCTCCTGCTTGGCGCCTGCGCCGACGGCGTAGGCTTCCGCGTGGGTGCCGGCGGCGGTGGCACCCCGTCAGGCCCGAGCGGCCCAAGCGGCCCCTCCGGTCCGAGTGACCCGTCAGGCCCCGGCGGTCCGACTGGCCCCGGCGGTCCGACTGGCCCTGGCGGTCCGACTGGCCCTGGCGGTCCGACTGGCCCTGGCGGTCCG
>NZ_BAAILP010000231.1:0-307 GCF_054589055.1 Novosphingobium sp. 11B
AACCAGGAGGTTGGCTTAGAAGCAGCCATCCTTTAAAGAAAGCGTAACAGCTCACTGGTCTAAACAAGGGTTCCTGCGGCGAAAATGTAACGGGGCTAAAGTGATGCACCGAAGCTTAGGGTTCAGTCTTTGACTGAGCGGTAGCGGAGCGTTCCGTAGGCGAGTGAAGCGTGAGGGTAACCGAGCGTGGACGTATCGGAAGTGCGAATGCTGACATGAGTAGCGACAAAGAGGGTGAGATGCCCTCTCGCCGAAAGACCAAGGGTTCCTGCTTAAAGCTAATCTGAGCAGGGTGAGCCGGCCCCTA
>NZ_BAAILP010000232.1:0-463 GCF_054589055.1 Novosphingobium sp. 11B
CAGATGGCCGCCCTTGTGCGGGAACTCCGGGCTGAAAACGCTCAACTGCGCTCGCTCCTCAAAGGCATGGCCCAACAAGCATTCGGCAATCGATCGGAACGCGCCAGCGTCATTCTGGGAGATCAGGGGCAACTGGATCTGGGCGATCTTGTGAGCACGCCGACGGTCGCGGCCAATGACGATGAAGCGCCAGAAGACAAGCCTGTGATCAAGCGCCCGCGCGCGAAGCGCGGCATAATGGCGCTGCCCGCCCATCTTGAGCGGGTAGAGCAGGTGATCGATCCGCAGACATTGGATTGCCCTTGCTGCGCAGGCAGGCTCCACAAAATCGGAGAGGATGCCAGTGAGGCCCTCGACTGGGTTCCGGCCATCGTACGCGTCATTCGTACCGTTCGCCCTCGCTATGCCTGCCGCAATTGCCGTGAGGGGGTTATTCAGGCACCAGCGCCCCGGCGTGCGATCC
>NZ_BAAILP010000233.1:0-3462 GCF_054589055.1 Novosphingobium sp. 11B
TTAGAGCAGCTCGAAATCTGGCTCGATACGCTTGATCCGCCGGTCGCCGGTGTCTCCTCGATCGATGGCTTCCTCGCGGCGTTGGCTGCCGGCCCGTCCATCATCAATCCGGACATATGGCTCAAGAGCATCCTGCGCGAACACGTCCAAAGCGCCCGATCGGCACCCGCGCGCCGAACGATCCTTAAGCGCTACAACCAGATCTGCATCGAGCTTGCCGAGTGCCCTGAGGTCTATGCGCCGATCTATATGCGGACCGAGGACGGCGAGGTCCTGCTGGAAGACTTTGCCAATGGCTTCTTCACCGCAATGCATCTGGACATGGACGCATGGAAGCCCTTCGTGTCTGATCGAGACTTCGGCCTGCCGCTTGCAGCTATCCTTGGCCAAAGCACGATCATCGATGGCATATCATGGATCGACCAGCTCCAGGATCCTCTCGCAAATCAGGCTCTTGCAGATACCTGGCGGATGATCCCCCAGATCATCTCCTTCATCCATGGCCAGTGTGCCTTTGCAAGAACCCTGACCGTACACTGAAGCCTCTCCACATCCCACGTGGGGTCGAAGCAGCGGTTACAGTAAATGCCTGGCTGGGCGTAGAAGCGGCGCGCTTCGAACGGCCCGCCATGGCGCTCGCGCCCGCAACGTAGTCGATATTTGGTCTCACAGAAGCGCGACTAGAACACCGGCCGCGCCAATTAGTGTGCCTATGATCGTCACCCAGAAGTTGCGCTTGCTGATGCGATCATTGGCTTCGGCCGCAGCTTGTTGTGCGGCGGCTGCTTTGGCATACTCAGCGAGTATTTCTTGCATCACCTCCATCTGCTTCTGGTGAATGCCAGTCGTGCTGACAGTCACAGCCTTCAATTGGCCTATGTCTTCCACGATGCTTTGAAGCAGCTGGTTGGTTTCATGGATCGGATTGAGAGGCACATCAGGTAGTTCGAACCGAGGTTGGTAAACCTCGTCGAGGTAATCGTTGCGGCCGATCTCATCCAAGATCGAAGCCTCTGCGAAGCCAGGCTTGTCCCGCATTCTGCGAGCCGTACTGCCGGTCAGTTGGTCTATGGCATCTTGTAATTGACTGGACGCCCCAGCAAGTCCGAGAACCTTGTTGTTCAAGCTGGCTGTGAAAGCATCGTGACGCCCGGTGAGCGTATTAATGAATGCGTCTCTTGCTGTCGCCGCCGACCTTGCAGTCTCACCTTCAATAGCCTGACGGACTGAGAGTGGGAGGTTTGGGTCGATCCCCGCCGCGAGCGATTCGATCCGATGTTGCTCGGCCAGTTTGCGGCTAGCCAGCCTATCCAGCTCTGCTCCGTAAGAGCGAGACAAATCGAAGTCGTCACCTTTCATACGGGCTCCCTATTTCTACTCAAAGAATGGTGACGGAGACCGAGAGTGGGTTCGGTCTCCTAGCTAACGTCCAAGACGTAGCTGCACGAGTTCGCTCGCGCGGGATGATGCTACTTCCATCGCGAAAGCGGCTTCGGCTTCCCGTTCGGTTCCGAATGCTGGTGCTTCCGGTGTTCTCAGTGATTTAAGGAAAAAGGCGCTTTCGAGCACCTCGCCGTTGGAGATAAGGTCGGTTCGCCAGAGCTCGACGCCCTCATCGTGTCGCAACAAAGTTTTCTCACTTGGCATCCTACGTCACTCCAAACTCATCGTATCGTCGCAACAGGACGATTGAGAGGTTGAACCGAAGTGCCCCTTGCGGCACAAAGGCTGGGAACGGTGAGCGGCGCGATCTCCCTTATGGAAGGGGAGAAAAGACGGTCCAGGTCACTGCGCTCACCGTTCCCCACTCCCGGATTTGGTGTCCGGTTATGGCGCCCAGCATTGTCGCCGAAGAATATCGCTCAAGCCCCAGTTGGACATGGGACCGGTTATCGAGTGTTCGACTTCTAGCATCAAGGGTGTTGGACTTCCCTTGATGTCCCCATCATATTTCCGTGGGTGCAGCGCACGCAAATATAAAACGCCCAAAAAAAATAATTGTGGGTGTTGACACGCTTTAGGCGACCAAATCGCGTGGTTTACCTGATTTTTTGACCAGATTTTCCGGGGTGTAGGACGGCAACCGGGCTCGGTTTGTTCACATTTTGCCCCTTCGCTTGACCTTCACCAGAGCTGCCATGCCGCTCCCAAGCGCGCCATGTGAGCATCACGCTCGACGAAGTTGGCGCTATGGTAGACGCTAAGGCGTCATCAAGCGGCCGGACGCCGCTCTGCCGTCTTCGCGATCCTTTGAAATAATATTACGCCCGTAAGCAATGCTGTGCCCTCGTCGGTCACCCCGCGCGGCACTTGCCCCCACGCCTCGCCTCCACGCTCTTTGGCCCGGATTTTCGCACACCGGATCGTCATTGCGCACCCCAGAAAGCGGCTTCGCGGGCCGATCCTCGGCCGAGGAGGGCTCTCCGCGTTGCCTTTGCACTTTTTTGCACGCGCTTTCGGGTTATGCGCATTTCATCATCGTGCCTAACCGACGCTGCCGATACACGCCCTCGGCCGGCGCTCTCTTCGATCATGGAGGCTAACGGAGCCGCGATCGCAGGTTCTGCAAGAAGCCACCCGATCGCAGCCTCGCGCAGACTGGACTCGTCGGCGAGGACAAGTCCTTCCAGGAGACTAAGTTGCAGCCCGGCAGGCATGGCTGCCGTCAATTCGGCGAACTGGCTGTGGATCAGGAACGGATCGCCCTCACAGGCTTTCACCAGGTCCTTCAACATCTCGTCAACATCGGGCGGCGGGAGATTAAGCTGGCTGGCTCCGGTCTGAATCATCGTGTGATCCATTGCGCTGCGTATATCGTCCCCCACCTCGACGCCGGCCCGCGAGAACGCCGAGACAAGCGCCAGCGCTGCCGTCGCCGCGAGCTTGCCGGTACGGATTTGCTGAGCGATCGCGGACCTGACGTTCTCTATGGCCATGGTCGCATGACCGCTTCCGGCCTCGCTTCGCTGCCGCAACTGCTCGAGCGTGTTGCCAAGCATGAAGGAATAGGCGTGATGCATCATCACGTCAGGCCGCTTCTTGCGTCCTTCGGCGCCCGCGAGGTCAACGATGAGCAGCAGGGCTTCGGCTGCTCCGCCAGCATATCTGCGATGCTGTGTGCGCCGGGCGACAATGCTCCCGAACGAATATCGTCGCGAACCATGCGCGCGATCTGTTGAATGGCGGCACGTGGCGTCACGATTGATGCTCCTTTCTCGTAGGGGGATTGCGTCATCGGTACAACTGCCGGCGGGGCGACGACAATCCCATTTTGCCACGCCCGGAATATCAAGGTTGGCTCGATAAAGGCAAAGAGCACGTTCGTGCACGCATCAGCGCCGCAAGGGCGCTGCTGCGAGGCGCACCCGCAAGGGGATGCGCTGGCGCGTCGGCGGGCGCCGCAGTGAGTAGCGACTAGACGTCGATCAGATCATCATCTTCGAATGCCACGGGCACACGCTG
>NZ_BAAILP010000234.1:0-2610 GCF_054589055.1 Novosphingobium sp. 11B
CGCCGCGCGCGCGTTCCTCGATCACGCGCTCCAACGCGGAGACGGCGAAAGTGACGCCCGCCGCCTTCACGCACTGCAGGTCGATCGGGCTGAGCAGGGTGGCACGGGCCAGAACGTCCTCGACAGTGCCAAGGGCCTTGCCCTGCGCGGGATCGAAGGCGCCTGCATCGACGAGGTCGGCCACGGTCGGCGCGGCGCCGCTCATGTCGTAGGCCACGCCGCCCTGCAGCAGCACGGGGGTCGGGCCTTCCCCAAGGTCGAGACGGCCGAGGAACAGGCCCTCGCGCCAATCGGAAGGTAGCATGTCCACGGGAAGGGAGGAGAGGATATCGGTCATGTCGGGCATCCGTTCTCGTTCTGTAATGGGAGCGCTATCACACTGCCATGCAATGTCAATCACACGGGGCTGGAAGGGCCGTCCGCCCACCCGGCCCCGCTGGGTGCGTTAGTGATTGTGGCGCGGCGTCCGTTCGGCGATGCGACGGTACTTCACGGCCATGTCCATGACCGCGCCGTCCGCCATCTGGCCGGTCTTCTCGCGGAAGAGTTCCTCCCACGGGGTATGGCTCTGCGGCACGGGTGGCGGGGCGTCCTCGGCCTTGCGGCGAGCGATCTCGGCCGGATCGACCAGCGCGTTGCAGAGCCCTGCGCGGATGTCGATGCGGATCATGTCGCCGGTGCGCAGCCATGACAGGCCGCCGCCTGCCGCGCTCTCGGGCGAGCAGTTGAGGATCGAGGGGCTGTCGGACGTGCCCGACTGGCGCCCGTCGCCGAGCGTCGGCAGCCACTGCACGCCCGCCTTGATGAGCGCGTCGGGCGGCTGCATGTTCACCACTTCGGCCGAACCGGGCCAGCCCATCGGCCCGGCGCCGCGCATGACGAGGATGCAGTCGGCGTCGATCTCCAGCGCGGGATCGTTGATGCGGTGGTGGTAGTCGTCGCCGCCTTCGAACACCACGGCGCGGCCCTCGAACACGCCTTCCGAGCCGGGGCGCGAGAGGTAGCGGTCATTGAACTCGGCGGAGATCACTGAGGTCTTCATGATGCCGAAGTCGAACAGGTTGCCCGACAGAACGAGGAAGCCCGCCTTCTCGCGCAGCGGCTCGGCGAAGTGGCGGATCACCTCGCGGTCGCGCGCTTCGCGGCCTTCGAGGTTGGCGGCCAGCGTCTCGCCGGTGACGGTGAGGCAGTCCTGCGCCAGCACGCCCGCCTGCTGCAGTTCCCACATGATCGAGGGCACGCCGCCCGCGCGGTGGAAGCGTTCGCCCAGGAACCGTCCGGCCGGCTGCATGTCGAGGATCAGCGGCAGGTCGTAGCCGTGCTCGGTCCAGTCCGAGGCGGTGAGTTCCACGCCCGCATGGCGCGCCATCGCCATGATGTGCGGCTGCGCGTTGCTCGACCCGCCGATCGCGCTGACGACGCGGATGGCGTTGAGGAAGCTGTCGCGCGTCAGGATATGCGAGGGGCGGAGGTCTTCGTGCGCCATCTCGACGATGCGGCGACCGGTTTCGTAGGCGTACTGCCCGCGCTCGCGGTAGGGGGCGGGGATCGCTGCGCAGCCGGGAAGCGAGAGGCCGAGCGCCTCGGCCACCGCGTTCATGGTGGAGGCGGTGCCCATAGTGTTGCAGTGCCCGGCCGAGGGCGCGCTGTCGCAGGCGCGCTGGAGGAACTCCTCCTCGTCGATCTCACCGGCCGCCAACTTGCGGCGGCTACGCCAGATCACGGTACCTGAACCGACCAGATCGCCCTCATGCCAGCCGTCGAGCATCGGCCCGCCGGACAGGACGATCGCGGGGATGTCCACGGTGGATGCGGCCATGACCTGCGAAGGCGTGGTCTTGTCGCAGCCGGTGGTGAGCACCACGGCATCGATGGGATAGCCGTAGAGGATCTCGACCAGCCCCATGTAGGCGAGGTTGCGATCGAGCGCGGCGGTCGGGCGACGGCAGTTCTCGAAGATCGGATGGACCGGGAACTCCATCGCGATGCCGCCCGCGTCCCGGATGCCGTCGCGCACCCGCTTGGCGAGGTCGAGGTGGACGCGGTTGCAGGGCGACAGGTCGCTGCCCGATTGCGCGATGCCGATGATCGGACGCCCCGAGCGCAATTCCGCAGGCGTGATGCCGTAGTTCATGAAGCGCTCCAGATAGAGCGCGACCATGTCCGAACGCGCAGGATCGGCGAACCAGTCCTGCGAGCGGAAGCGGCAATTCGAAGGAGATTGCGTTGGGGCGTCCATCGTCATCAACCCAGCTTCAGTACGCCGTCGATGCGGCGCGGGGCGTTCCACGGATTGCCGTCGCGAAGGCCCTCGGGGAGCAGGGCGAAGGGCATGTTCTGGTAGCACACCGGGCGCAGGAAGCGCTCGATCGCCGAGGCGCCGACCGAGGTTGTCCGTCCGTCCGAGGTCGAGGGGAACGGGCCGCCGTGGACCATCGCGTGGCACACTTCGACGCCCGTCGGCCAGCCGTTGACGAGGATGCGTCCAACCTTGCGCTCCAGCACCGGCAGCAGCAGCGCGGCCTCCGCCTCGTCCTCGGCGTCGAGGATCAGGGTGGCGGTGAGCTGGCCTTCGAGGGCGGCGATGACCTTGAGCGCCTCGGCCATGTC
>NZ_BAAILP010000235.1:0-3521 GCF_054589055.1 Novosphingobium sp. 11B
CGACAGGCTCAGCCTGAGCGGATTTGAGAGCGGGTCTCCTGTTCCTGCTCAATTAGCTCGGACAGGTTTTCAAAGCAGTTTTCCAATTCCCGCTCAGGCTGAGCTTGTCGAAGCCCCCACTGCATGCACGAAAGCCGGAAGTGCGCGTAAAGTTTGCCGCTGGCCACGCCGAAACAAGCTGCTAACCTCCCGCTCATGCGATCCGTATCCACGTCGAGCCTGAGCGCTCTCGCCGCCGCCCTTCTCCTCTCCGCCTGCGCTGCCGCCCCCTCCGGCACGCCTGTCGCCAGCACGCCGCCTGCACCGGAGGCCGCACCGCCTCGGCCCGCCGCCGCATCGCCGCAGGAACTGGTCGCGAAGGTCGACATCCCCTACGAAAAGTTCGTCCTCGCCAACGGCCTGACCACCATCGTCCATACCGACCGCAAGGCGCCGATCGTGGGCGTCACGCTCTACTACAAGGTCGGCTCCAAGAACGAGCCGCGCGGCAAGACCGGCTTCGCGCACTTGTACGAGCACCTGTTCTTCGGCGGCTCATCCAACGTGCCCAACTTCGACATTCCGCTGGAAGCGGCCGGGTCCACCTCGACCAACGGCTCCACCTGGTACGATCGCACCAACTACATCGAGACGGTGCCGACCGGCGCGCTCGACCTTGCGCTGTTCATGGAGAGCGACCGCATGGGGGCGCTGCTCCCCGCCGTCACGCAGGACAAGCTCAACAAGCAGCGCGGCGTCGTCCAGAACGAGAAGCGGCAGGGCGACAACCAGCCCTACGGCCTCGCCGAATATGCGGTGGCCGAGGGCCTGTTCCCGGTCGGCCACCCCTATCACCACTCGACGATCGGCTCGATGGCCGACCTAGACGCCGCCAGCCTGACCGACGTGCGCAAGTGGTTCACCGACCATTACGGCCCCAACAACGTCGTCCTCGTCCTCTCGGGCGACATCGACGCGGCGACCGCGAAGCCCAAGGTCGAGAAGTGGTTCGGCGCGATCCCGAAGGGGCCTGAAGTCGCCCCCGTCGCGGCCGGGCCGGTCACCCTGTCCGCGCCGATCTCGCGCGACCTGACCGATCAGGTGCCGACCCTGCGCCTCAGCCGCGACTGGAGCGGCCCCGGGCTCAACGATGCGGACGCCCCCGCCCTGCGCATCGGCATGCACATCCTCGGCGGCCTCGCCAGCTCACGGCTGGACAACGAACTGGTGCGCGGGCAGCAGCTTGCCGTCTCCGTCACCGCCTCTGCCCAGACGTTCGAGCAGGCCAGCTTCCTCGACGCCTCGATGGACGTGAAGCCCGGCGTCCAGCGCGCCAAGGCCGAAGCCGCGCTCGACAAAGTCATCGCCGATTTCGTCGCCAAGGGGCCGAGCGAGGACGAAGTGCGCCGCGCCGTCACCTCCATCCTGTCGAGCGAGATCGGCGGGCTGGAGCAGGTCGGCGGCTTCTCCGGCAAGGGCGCGACCCTCGCCGAAGGGCAAGTCTATTCGAACGATCCGGCCAAGTACAAGGCGGACCTGCAGGCCATCGCCGCGCTGACGCCCGACGCCGTGCGCACCGCGATGTCCAGGTGGCTCGGCCGCCCGGTCTATAAGATCGCGGTGGTGCCGGGTGCACGCACCGAGGACGGCGCGAAGATGGGCGGCTGGGGTGACGAAGCCGCCAACCCGCCCGCAGCGGCAGGCAAGGCCGCCAAGGCCCCGAAGCTCGCCCCCGCGCCCAGGCGCACTGCGCCGCCGGTCGCGCCGGTCAGCGCCCTCGCCTTCCCGGCGATCGAGC
The DNA here is from genome assembly GCF_054589055.1 of Novosphingobium sp. 11B. Taxonomy (NCBI): domain Bacteria; kingdom Pseudomonadati; phylum Pseudomonadota; class Alphaproteobacteria; order Sphingomonadales; family Sphingomonadaceae; genus Novosphingobium; species Novosphingobium sp. 11B. The sequence goes on from NZ_BAAILP010000235.1 coordinate 1,778, forward strand.
GCACCACGCTCTCGAACGGCATCCCCGTCACGCTGGCGCGGCGGACCACGGTGCCCAAGCTGGTCCTGTCGATCGACTTCGACGCCGGGTACGCGGCCGATGCGCTCGACACGCCGGGCACGCAGGGGCTGATGCTCGGCATGCTCGAGGAAGGCACCAAGACCCGCAACGCCACCCAGATCGCCGAGGAACAGGAGCGCCTCGGCGCCTCGATCGGCACCGGTGCCAGCCTCGACACCAGCAGCCTGACGCTGAGCGCACTGAGCGACAATCTCGCGCCCTCGCTGGCGCTGGCCTCCGATGTGCTGCTGCATCCGGCTTTCGCGCAGGCCGACTTCGACCGCGCGCGCGGACAGGCGCAGGCCGAACTGGCACAGGCCCAATCGACGCCGAGCGCGCTGGCCTCGCGTACGATGAGCGGCGAACTCTTCGGCACCCATCCTTATGCCCAGCCCGGCGACGGCCTCGGCAGCGATACCGCGCTCGCCGCCCTCACGCCCGAGGCGCTGCGCGCCGCCCACGCCAAGTGGCTGCGCCCCGACCTCGCGCGGATCACCGTGGTCGGCGACGTGACCATGGAGCAGCTCAAGCCACTGCTGGAAAAGGCGTTCGGCAGCTGGAAGGCCCCGGCCGCACCCAAGCCGGTGAAATCGCTCGACACCGCGACGCCCGCACCCGCATCGCGCGTAGTGCTGATCGACCGGCCGAACTCGCCGCAGTCGGTGATCCTCGCCGGGCGGGTGCTGCCGCTGACCGGCCGCACGCCGAACGAGGAATCGCTGATGTTGGCGAACGACGTCGTCGGCAACGGCTTCCTCTCGCGCCTGAACCTCGACATTCGCGAGGAAAAGGGCTGGAGCTACGGCGTACGCTCGGGCATCAGCCAGGCGACGGGGCCGGTGACGATGCAGGTCATGGCGCCCGTGCAGGCCGACCGCACGGGCGATTCGATCCGCGCCATCATCGCCGACATGAGCGCCCTGCCGACGAAGCAGCCGATTTCGGCCGAGGAGTACCAGCGCGTCACCGACGGCGCGATCCGCAGCTTGCCCAACGACTTCGAGACGAATGCGCAAGTGCTCGCCGCCATCGTCAAGAACGACCGGCTGGGACGGCCCGAGGATTACTATGTGAAGCTCGCGCAGACCTATCGCGGTATCGACGCGAAGCGGATCGGCGGCGCGGCGGCGCAGTATCTGCAGCCCGCCGACCTGACCTGGGTGATCGTCGGCGATCGCAAGATCGTGGAACCGCAGCTCAAGGCCCTGGGTTTGCCCGTAGAGGTCCGCCCCGCACCCAGCGTCGCGGGCGAGAACGAGAGCGAAGGAGCTTCCGAATGACCGTTGCCGGCACGTACGACTGCGTCACTAATACCCCGCTGGGCCGCCAGAAGGGCGTCCTCACCATCGAGCCCGGAGCAGGCGACAGCTTCTCCGGGAACATCACCGGCGACCTTGGCAGCATGGACGTGACCAACGGCCGCATTGCCGGGCAGACCCTGACGTGGTCGATGAAGATGACCGTGCCGATGCCGATGGACCTCGACTGTTCCGCGACGGTCGAGGGCGATGCGCTGACCGGCACGGTGAAAGCCGGGATGTTCGGCGCGATGGAACTGACGGGAACGCGGCGCGCGGGCTGAGCCATCACACCACACTCGTCCCCTACTCTCCCCTCGTCATTGCGAGCACAGCGAAGCAATCCAGGGCCGCGTAAACCGCCCTAGATTGCTTCGCTGTGCTCG
>NZ_BAAILP010000235.1:3691-18456 GCF_054589055.1 Novosphingobium sp. 11B
AATGCCGGGCCCCCTCACCCCCCCAGGTGAGCTCGTGCAGCGCGCGGAGCCAGATGCCCCGCTTCGCCGAATGCGCGGACGATGCCCCTTGGGCACGCCAGCGCGAAATTGTTGGAAAGACCCCCCCGGTCTTCGCGCAATCGATAGCACCGCGAATTGCGAATACAAGCGGATTATTGCGAACAGTCCCTTCCCGGGACAACAAGAGTTGCACAGCGGACACAAAAAAGCCGCCGGACCCAAGAAACGGCACGGCGGCTTTTTCGTCAGGCTATGAAATCTCAGCCCAGCTTGGCCTTCAGGATTTCGTTGACGACCTGCGGGTTGGCCTTGCCCTGCATCGCCTTCATCGTCTGGCCGACGAAGAAGCCGAACAGCGCCACCTTGCCCTCGCGGTACTGCGCAACCTTGTCGGCATTGGCGGCGAGGATTTCGTCGACCTTGGCCTCGATGGCGCCGGTGTCCGATTCCTGCTTGAGCCCCTCGCGCTCGACGATGACACCCGCGCCGTCGCCGGTTTCGAGCATGATCTCAAGCACCTGCTTGGCGATCGAGCCGGAGATCGTACCCTTGCCGACCAGCGCCAGCAGTTCGGCGGCCTGCGCATGGCTGACCGGCGAATCCTCGAGGCTCTTGCCCAGCTTGTTGAGCGCGCCGAAGAACTCCGAGATCAGCCAGTTCGCCGCCTGCTTGGCGACTTCGGCAGGCGCCTTGCCCTGCGCCGAAGCGGTCTCGGCCAGCAGCGCCTCGAACCACTGGAACGTATCGACGTCGGTGGTCAGCACCGCGGCATTGTAGGCCGACAGCCCCAGTTCGCCTTCGTAGCGCGCGCGCTTGGCGTCCGGCAGTTCGGGCAGCGAGGCGCGGCACGCCTCCAGGAACGCATCGTCCAGTTCCAGCGGTAGCAGGTCCGGGTCCGGGAAGTAGCGATAGTCGTGCGCGTCTTCCTTCGAGCGCATTGAGCGGGTGGTGCCGCTGTTCGGATCGAACAGGCGGGTTTCCTGCACGATCTTGCCGCCGCCCTCGATCACGTCGACCTGGCGGTTCGCCTCGTGCTCGATCGTCTGCATGACGAAGCGCACCGAATTGACGTTCTTGGTTTCGGTACGGGTGCCGAACTCGTCACCGGGCTTGCGGACCGAGACGTTGACGTCGCAGCGCATCGAGCCCTGGTCCATGTTGCCGTCGCACGAACCGACGTAGCGCAGGATCGTGCGCAGCTTGGCGACATAGGCCCCGGCCTCTGCGGGCGAGCGCATGTCCGGACGGCTGACGATCTCCATCAGCGCCACGCCCGAACGGTTGAGGTCCACATAGGACATCGTCGGGTGCTGATCGTGCATCAGCTTGCCCGCATCCTGCTCGACGTGGATGCGCTCGATGCCGATGACCTTGTCCTCGGGGATACCGGCCTTCTCGTCCGCCTCGATCGTCAGCGAGCCTTCGCCGACGAGCGGGTGGTAGAGCTGGCTGATCTGGTAGCCCTGCGGAAGATCGGCGTAGAAGTAGTTCTTGCGATCGAAACGCGACCACTTGTTGATCTGCGCATCGATGGCCATGCCGGTGCGCACCGCCTGGCGGATGCACTCGCCGTTCGGCACCGGCAGCATGCCCGGCATCGCCGCGTCGATCAGCGAGACCTGCGTATTCGGCTCCGCGCCGAACGCCGTCGCCGAGCCGGAGAACAGCTTGGAATTGGACGTGACCTGCGCATGGACTTCAAGGCCGATCACGACCTCCCAGTCCCCGGTGGCGCCCTGGATGCGATAGGTGGAAGTGGACATCTCAAGCCTTACTTGTGTCGATGTACGGGTCGATCAAGTCGACCTCGGGAAAATACGTCGCGAACCCCTTACGGTCCCGCGTGACAATAGGCCAGCCCCGGTTCGCCGCCTGCGCGCCGATCAGGAAATCGGGCAGGATGCTGGTGCGGACGCCGCCGTTGCGCCGGTATTGCCTGTATGCCGTTCCGGCCCGGTGGCAATCGGCCAGAGAAAGCCGCGCCGTATTCAGCCCGAAGCCGTTCAGCAGGTCTGCAACGTCCTGCGCGGAGGCATAATTGCCGGAAATCTCCGCGAAGATGATCTCGTTGACGAACAGGTCGCTTGCCGCGCCCAGATCGGCGATCCGCTGGTGGAAATAGTCGGGAGCGCGGTTGCCGAGCATGTCGATGACGACATTCGAATCGAAGATCACACTTCCGGCCCGTCGCCGCGCATCATGCGCTGGTATTCGAGCCCGTCCATGTCCGGATCCAGCGCCTTGCCCGCAAATTTCGCTCGCGTTTCGTGCAGGCGGCCCAGAAATGCTTCCTTGCGCGCTTCGATCCGCGCCGGATCGTCGGCACGGATGATGCGGGCATTGCCGTCGCCGTCCAACTCGAACGCCACCGCCTGACCGGGCTTGAGGCCCAGCGCATCGCGGATGTCCTTGGGCACCGTAACCTGGCCCTTGACCGTCATGTTGGACTCGAACTTCACGGCGGAAGTATTACCTCTCGCCCGCATTACCGTCAACGCAGCGGCTGGGCCGATGCCTCCGTTTCGGACGCAGGAACCCATGGCGCGAGCGGGGCGGCGCGTCCGCCTTCGCAGGCGCCTCACGCCGCCGCGCGGCCTTTTCGCGCGAGGGCCGCGCGAACAGGTCGCCCAGCCCTTCAATGACTGAGACGACCAGTTCGAACCAGCTTACCACCACGTCTCCGGCTTCGCCGCAAACGCCGCGCGGCCTTCGATGGCCAGCCCTGCGTTCAGCACGCCCTGCTCATCGAGCGGGCGGCCGATGATCTGGAGACCCAGCGGCAGCCCCTGCGCGTCGAGGCCGGCCGGCACCGACATGGCAGGCAGGCCCGCCAGCGAGGCCGGGACCGTGAACACGTCGTTGAGGTACATCGCGATCGGATCTTCGTTGCTTTCGCCAAGGGCAAAGGCGGCGCTCGGCGCGGTCGGGGTCAGGAGGACGTCGACCTGCTCGAAGGCCTTGGCGAAGTCCTGCGAGATCAGCGCGCGCACCTTCTGCGCCTTGGTGTAATAGGCGTCGTAGAAGCCCGCCGACAGCACATACGTACCGATCAGGATGCGGCGCTTGACCTCGGCCCCGAAACCGTCGGCGCGGGTGGCGGCGTACATGTCCTGCAGACCCGCTCCATCGGGCAGATCGCGCAGGCCGTAGCGCACGCCGTCATAGCGCGCGAGGTTCGACGAGGCTTCGGCAGGCGCGATGATGTAGTAGGTCGCCAGCGCGTACTGCGTGTGCGGCAGTGAGACTTCGACCACTTCGGCGCCCGCGTCCTTGAGCCAGGCGATGCCCTGCTCCCAGATCGCCTCGATCTCGGCGGGCATGCCCTCGACGCGGTATTCCTTCGGGATGCCGACCTTCTTGCCCTTGAGGTCGCCCGACAGAGCGGCGGCCCAGTCCGGCACCGGCAGATTCAGGCTGGTCGCGTCCTTGGGGTCGAACCCGGCCATGCTTTCCAGCAGGATCGCGCAGTCGGTCACGTCGCGCGCCATGGCGCCCGCCTGGTCGAGCGAGCTGGCATAGGCCACCACGCCCCAGCGCGAACAGCGCCCGTAAGTCGGCTTGATGCCGGTGGTGCCGGTGTAGGCGGCGGGCTGGCGGATCGAGCCGCCGGTGTCTGTGCCGGTGGCGGCAGGCACGAGCCGCGCCGCGATCGCCGCCGAGGAACCGCCCGAGGAGCCGCCCGCCGTCAGCGGCGCATTGCTGCCAGGCCGGCGCCAGGGCGACACGACCGAGCCGAAATGGCTGCTCTCGTTCGAAGAGCCCATCGCGAACTGGTCGAGGTTGAGCTTGCCCAGCAGGCCCGCGCCCGCATCCCACAGCTTCTGCGAGACGGTCGATTCGTACTGCGGCACGAAACCTTCGAGGATGTGGCTGGCGGCGGTGGTCTGCACGCCGTTGGTGGCGAACAGGTCCTTCATGCCGATGGGCACGCCGCCCATGGGACCGAGCGCTTCGCCGGCGGCGCGCTTGGCGTCGATGGTCTTCGCGGCGGCGATCGCGTGATCGGGGGTGGCGACGATGAAGGCGTTCAGCGCGTCCTGCGCCGCCGCGACGTTGGCGTTGAACGCCTCGGCCACTTCGACGGCGGAGAAGGTTCCGGCGGCGATGCCGTCGCGGATGGCGGCTACGCCAAGGTCGGTAATGTCAGTCATGCTGCATTCCAGATTTTGTGTGCTGCCCGTGCTTGCTTCGACAAGCTCAGCATGAGCGGGGATAGATTCAAAGTCTCTCTCCCCCAACTCCGCTCATCCTGAGCTTGTCGAAGGATCGGAATAATCCAAAGGCTTACTCGATCACCTTGGGCACGCCGAAGAAGCCGTGCTGCGCGGCGGGCGCATTGGCCAGCACCGCGTCGCGCTTGTCGCCGCCGGTCAGCGGGTCGGCGTCGATCACGTCGTCGCGCAGGCGCAGGGTGTTGGGGATCACGGCGGTCATCGGCTCGACACCGTCGGTGTCGACTTGTCCGAGTTGCTCCACCCAGGCAAGGATGCCGTTCAGTTCGGGCACCATGGCCTCGAGTTCCTGCTCGCTCACCTTGATGCGCGCGAGGCTGGCGATCTTCGCCACGGTTGCGGTATCGACCGACATGGCTTTCCCTTTACGGTTGAGCCCGCCGCGCATGGAAGCACGGCGGGCGGAAATTCGATAGCGGTGCGCTAGCAGCGGGGGGCGCAGGCTTCAAGCTTGCGTCGCCCCGGATTTGCTCCGGGACCGCTGGCCGTGAACAGCCCACCTGATCGCGCGCGCTGCAAGGCCGCGCCTAACGACAGCCACCGGTCCCGGATCAAGTCCGGGACGACGCATTTACTGCGCGGGCTTGGCTGCCTCGCCCTGCTGCTGGGCCGCCTGAGCCTGCATCTGCGCCATCATCGCCTGAATTTCCTCAGGCGTCTTGAAGTCGAGCAAGTCGATCTCGAAGACCAGCGTGGAATTCGCCGGGATCGGGCCGGACGCCTGCGCGCCGTAGCCGAGTTCAGGCGGAATGGTCAGGCGATAACGCCCGCCACGCTCCATCTGGAGCAACCCTTGCGCGAAGCCGGGAACGACTTCGTCCAGCGCCATCGGCATCTGCTCGTTCTGGTCAAACACGGTGCCGTCCTGCAGCATGCCCTTGTAGTTGATCAGCACATAGCCATGCTCGGGCGGCTTGCCGCCGGTCCCGGCCTTGATCGCCTCGACCTTGACTTGCGGAGCCGCGGGCGTTGCAGCCGGAGCGGCAGCTTGCGCGAATACAGCCGAGGGCGCTGCCATGAGGAGCAGCGCCGCGATCGCTGACTTCACTGCGCCGGAACCGGAGCCGGCGCAGCCGCACCCGGAGGCATCGCACCCGGGGCGCCCGGAGCACCAGCACCGCCCTGCATCTGCTGGAGCTGCTGCAGTATCTGCTGCTGCTGGCGGATTTCGGCGAGGCTCTTGTAGTCGATCAGTTCGACTTCGAACTTGAGGTCGGCGTTCGCGGGGATCCGCGAACCGGCGGGCGGGTTGGCGCCGTAGGCCAGCTCGGCGGGAATCGTGACGTCGTACTTGCCGCCGCGCTGCATCTTCATCAGCGCCTTGGAGAAGCCGGGCACGAACTGCGCGACGGGGTTGGGGTAGTTCTTGTTCTCGTCGAACACCTTGCCGTCGGTCAGCATGCCCTTGTAGTTGATGAGCACGACGTCTTCCATCGTCGGCGAGGCGCCGGTGCCGGCGGTCAGCGTCTTGACGGTGGGCGCGGGCGGCAGCGCGGCATAGGCCACACCGGCCGAGGCCAGAGCGATCGCGACGACACCGATCCAGATCTTGGAAACAGCGCCCTTTTCGATCGGCTGCAGCGCAACGCGGGTGATCTCTGTCATCGTCTGTGGCCCTCGTATTCTTTTGAAGCGCCCGGGCTGGCATCCCTTGCAGATGCACAAAGGGCGCGGAATGGTGATTCCGCGCCCTCATGGCTCAACCCGGCGCGGCATTCAAGCCGCTGATCCAGATTTAAAGGTGCCCTGCGCAAAAGCGCAGGAAAGCTCTTACTTCGAGCCGTCGCGCTCGGCGCGCTTGCGCTCAAGCTTGCGAGCGCGGCGAACGGCGGCAGCCTTTTCGCGAGCGCGCTTTTCCGACGGCTTCTCGAAGTGACGGCGCAGCTTCATCTCACGATACACGCCTTCACGCTGCAGCTTCTTCTTGAGCGCACGAAGAGCCTGATCGACGTTGTTGTCGCGGACGAGAATCTGCATAAACCGAAACACCTCACAAAACAGACGAAGCCGCCACGCATCCGGTTCGGCGCGGCGTGCTGCGAATCTAGAGCCAATAAAAGGCCGCCGCCGGACTCGGAGGCAGCTGATTGAGCGGCCCGTTAGCAAAGTGACGGCCTGAAGACAAGGGTTAAGGCGAAGAGGCTGCATCCATAACCGCGCCATCCGACTTTGCGGAAACCCGCCTTCCCCTCCATCATCGAACGCCATGGAGCAACACCCCAAGCCTTTGTCCATTACTCAGGCCCAAGCCCGGTTCGCGGCGCTGGTTGATGAAGCCGTAGCGGGGAAGGAAGTCATCATATCGGACCAACATGGGCGAACGGTACGCCTCGTGCCTATCCGTCCGCCCCCGCCTTCGGCTTCCTGACGGGCTGACTTCCTACCCTGTCAGTATGCCTGAAACCGAGAAACGCGTCCCCATCGCGCAGGTTCATCCCTAACCTTCAACCCGGCCGGATTGGAATTCCGGCGATTCGCGGCTAAGGCGGCGCCATGCCCCAACCTTCCTTTATACTGGCCTCTCTCTATGTGGCCCTCGGCGGCGCGTTCGGCTCGTGGCTGCGCTTCCTCGTCGGGCGCGGCTGGACCGCTGCGCTCGGCCCGGTGCGCGCGGGCGTCTTTCCTTATGGCACCCTCACCGTCAACGTCATCGGCAGCGTGCTGATGGGCCTGCTGACCGGCTGGCTCGCCCGCCTCGGAAGTTCCGGCGAGAGCACCCGCCTGCTGCTCGGCATCGGCGTGCTGGGCGGGTTCACGACGTTCTCGTCGATGAGCCTCGATTTCGCCACCTTGATCCAGCGGGGCGAGATCGCCACCGCTGCCTTTTATACCGCCCTGTCACTGCTCGCCGGATTCGGCGGCCTGTTCCTCGGCCTTTTTGTTATGCGGAGCGTGGCATGAGCAATATCGATATCGTCCGTCAATTCACCGTCGGTCAGGATGACGACGGCGTCCGCCTCGACCGCTGGTTCAAGCGGCACTTGCCCAAGGTGGGCTTCGCGATGGTCTCGCGCTGGGCGCGCACCGGCCAGATTCGCGTCGACGGCAAGCGCGCCGACGTCGACACCCGGCTGGAAGCGGGCCAGACCCTGCGCGTGCCGCCCGGCGGCGAGCAGAAGGCCAGCGCCAACGGCGAACGCCCCCGCCGTGAATTGACCGAGGCCGAGATCGAACTCGCCGATTCGATGGTGCTGACGCAGGACCGCGCCGCGATCGTGCTCAACAAGCCGCCGGGCCTCGCCACGCAAGGCGGCTCGGGCATGAAGGAGCATGTCGACGGCCTGCTCGACGCCTATGTCGAGAAGGGACCGCGCCCGCGCCTCGTCCATCGGCTCGACAAGGACACCTCGGGCGTCCTGCTGATCGCCCGCACCCCGGGCAGCGCGGCGTTCTTCTCCAAGCGGTTCTCAGGGAGGACCGCCAAGAAGATCTACTGGGCGCTGGTGGTCGGGGTGCCGAGCATCAACGACGGCATGATCGAACTGCCGCTCGCCAAGCAGCCGGGCACCGGCGGCGAGAAGATGCATGTGGACGAGAAGGAAGGCCAGACCGCCCGCACCCGCTACCGCGTGATCGACCGCGCCGGCAACCGCGCCGCCTGGGTCGAGCTGCACCCGCTGACCGGCCGCACCCACCAGCTGCGCGTCCACATGGCGGCGATCGGCCACCCGATCGTCGGCGACGGCAAGTACGGCGGGCAGGAGGCGTTCCTGACCGGCTCGATCAGTCGCAAGATGCACCTCCACGCACGTCGCCTCCTGATCGAGCACCCGGACGGCGCCCCGCTGGACGTCACCGCTCCTCTTCCGGAACACTTCGCCAATTCGCTGGAGCAACTGGGCTTCGTCGAATCGGAAGGCGACGCCGAGATCGAGGCTCCGGCCGAGTTCACCAAGGAAGACCAGAAGAAGGCCGCCAAGCAGCACGCCAAGGAATATCGCAAGGAACGCCGGGGCGAGCGCCGCAAGCGCAGCGATGGCCCCGGCTCGGGCCAGACGCGGCTGAGCAAGCCTAGTGGGAAGCCCGGTGGAAAGGCGCCCGGAAAGCCTGCGGGCAAGTCGTTCGGGAAGCCGGGCGGCAAGCCCGCACGTCCCGGTGGCAAGCCTTCCGGTCCGCGCACGGGCGCAGCGCGCTCCGCTCCCAAGCCCGGCGGCGCGCCGCGAGGCAGGTCCCGGTGAAACTGGCGGTCTTCGACTGCGACGGCACCCTCGTCGATGGGCAGGCGCCGATCTGCGAGGCGATGGAGGCGGCCTTCGCCGCCTTCTCGCTGCCTTCACCGACGCGCGGGAGCATCCGGCGTGCGGTCGGGCTTTCGCTGCCTCAGGCGATCCGCCAGTTGCTGCCCGATTCGGACGTCGAGCAGCAACACGCCATGGCCGAGGCCTACAAGCTCTCGTTCCGCACCGCGCGCGAACAGGGCCGTGTCGCCCAGCCGCTGTTCCCGGGGATCGAGGACACCTTGCGCGCCCTTCATGCGAATGGCTGGACGCTGGGCGTCGCCACCGGCATGTCGGATCGCGGCCTCGGCTTCTGCCTTGAGGCGAACGGCATCGCCGACCTCTTCGTGACGCTCCAGACCGCCGACCGTCATCCCTCCAAGCCCCACCCCGCGATGCTGGAAGAGGCTTTGTTCGAAGCGGGCGCGCAGGCGTCGGAAGCCGTGATGATCGGCGACACGGCCTACGACATGCAGATGGCGACGTCCGCGCAAGTCCGCGCGGTCGGCGTGGATTGGGGCTATCACCACCCGCGCGAACTGTCCGAAGCGGGCGCCGAAATGGTCGCCGAGACCCCGGCGCAACTGCTGGAGCACTTGCTCAGGTGAGCCAGCCGAAACCCGATCGCGATCCCGCAGCGCTGCGCTTCGCGATCATCAATATCGTGCGCATCGCCGGTGTCGCTTTCGTCGTGCTCGGCCTGCTGATGACGCAAGGCCGTATCTTTCCCGGCGCGCCGGCATGGGTCGCCTACCTCCTCCTCGCCAACGGGCTGATCGACGCCTTCGTCCTGCCCGCGATTCTCATCAGAAAGTGGCGCACACCCAAATGAAGCGTTTCTACAAGGAAGCGACCGCCGAGCAGACCGAAAACGGCCCGGAAGACTCGGGCTGGCGCGCGGTCCTCGACGGCCGCCCAATCCGCACCGCAGGCGGCCGCCCGCAAGTCGTGCCGACGCAGGCGCTGGCGCAGGCGCTGGCCGCCGAATGGGCCAGACAGGGCGAGGAGATCGACACCGCGACCTTCCACTACCGCGACCTTGCCGACTTCGCGATCGACGCCGTCGCGCCCGCGCGCGGCACCGTCATCGCCGAACTGCTGCCTTACGCCGAGACCGACACTCTGTGCTACCGCGCCGACCCGGACGAGGCGCTCTACAAGCGGCAGATGGAAATGTGGGAGCCCGTGCTCTCATCCGCAGAGGCGCGGCTTGGCGTCACTTTCACACGCATCTCCGGCATCATCCACAAGCCGCAGCCGGGACCGACGCTGGCGTGTCTGCGCAGCGAACTGGACGCCTGCAGCGATTTCGAACTGGCCGCGCTCAAGATGCTGTCGAGCCTCTCCGCCTCGCTGGTCATCGCGCTGGAGGCGATCCGTCCCGGCGCCGATGCCGAAGCCTTGTGGAAGGCCGCCGAACTGGAGGCCGACTGGCAGGTCGAACTCTGGGGCGAGGACTGGGAAGCCACCGAACGCCGCGCCGCCCGGTTCGAGGCGTTCAGGCTGGCGATCGCACTGGCCGCACTCTCCCGCTGAAACGGAAAAGACCCGCCGCGGCGAGAGCCGGGCGGGTCTTTTGGCAAGAGCGGACGCCTACGGCGCCCGCCCCATGTCCTGAGATCAGAACTTGGCGCCCAGCGCGACGAGCGCGTTGTGGCGGCTGAAATCGCTTTCGTAGTTCGAGTAACGGTACTCGGCCTTAACGAAAAGGCGGTCCGACAAGTCGTACTGAGCGCCTGCGCCGAGACGGAAGCCGTCGCCATTGGCGCCTTCACCGTAGCTGTCGACACCATCGGTGTAAGTCACGCGCAGGCGGGCGTTGGTGTAGCCGCCGAGCACGTAAATCTTGCTGCGCTCACCGACCTGGGTGCCGAGGCGCACGACAGCGGCGAGATCGCGGCCGGTCTTGATGCAGAGACGCTCGGCACCGGCCGACGCGCATTCCTTGGTGGTGCTGTCGGCGGCAGTGCCCTGGATGCCGACGAACAGGCCGTTCGACAGGGGAATGTCGTAGCCGGCGCTGATGCCGTAGGCGACGCCTTCGTCCGATTCGCCACCGACCGAGATCGAGTCGAGACCGGTTTCCACCTGCACGAAAGCCTGTGCCTGGGCGGCGGCCGGAACGGCGAACAGCGCGGCGGCAACGGCCACCGGGACGAACTTCTTCATGGTATGCTCCTGCAATATTCTTGTCGCACCCGCACCGTTACCGGCAGCAGGGAGGCGCCCCTTAGCGGGAGCGAAATTGCCGTCAAACCAAAGAGTTGTTTCTGGATTGTCATCAAAGCGTCACTGTTGCCGGCAAGCAACAGAAACAAATGTCGAGAAACGGTATTTTCAACCGTTTCCCGTCAATTCATTCGTTTGCCGTGATTTAAGCGCGATATGCGAACGAAAACTTTTTACGTTCGTCTCTTTTATATCGCGAAGGCGCTTCCCATGGACTTTTTAAATTAATCCTGGCCCTTGGCGAAACTCCGCCTGCGCTCCACGCAGCGAGGCGGTCAACCCTTGACCCAGTCCGCCACCTGCCGCGCGACGTCGTTCGCCGCCTGGTTGAGCGCTGCGCCCACCGGCTTGGCCTTGGCCTCCACGCCGTTCACCACGGCCTCGAAGCGCTTCGTCTGCAGCGGGCCGCCGCCGCGCTCCGAGCGCACCGCATCGAAGCGTACCACGACGGCGCTGCGCTGCGCGTCATAACCCATCTGCAGCAGGCGGCCGCCGATGAGCGTCTTGCCGGTGACCTCGAAGTCGCCGCCCTCGACCACCAGCTGGCCGGTGCGGGCGCGCAGTGTTTCCGCCAGCAGGGAGCGGAACTGGCGCGTCGGTTTTTCCACCCACAGCGCTTCCTTGAGATAGGCGACGCTGGATGCATTGACCGTCACCGGCACGCGCAACACGTCGAGGCCGCGATCGGCCTCCGGGTCGAGCACGACAATGGCGTCGCTGAGCGTCCCGGTGGTGGTGGTGCCTACAGGGGCGCTTTCCTGCGGGGTCAACTTCAACAGGTCGTCCGGCGGATCGCTGCCGAGGCTGACGCAGCCGGCGACGGAGAAAGCGGCGACAGCTGCGAGCAGCCCGCAAGCCAGCCTTTTCGTATAGTGGCGGTTCATCGCGATACCCCTCACGGCTTATAGTCGGGCAGTTTCTGCCCCTTGAGCAGCGCTCCGGCGCCCTGCTCGTCGATCTTCTCGGTCAGGCTGCGCAGCGCCTTGCTGGTGGCGCGCAGATCGCGGATCGCGCTCTCGGCGGCGGGCAGGGTCTGCTCGGACACCTGATCCAGGGCGGGTTGCGCGTGAGCCATCGTCTTGTCGAGCTGGTCCATCGACTTCTGCGCCGAAGCCAGCGTCTTGCGCAGCTGGTCGGCCAGCGAACTGCCCTCGTCGCCCAGCAGGTTGTCAGCCTTGTGCGCCACGCCTTCAAACGCGGCGAGGGTGCGCGTCGCCTGCTGCAGGGAGCCCTGCAGTTCGCTCATCGTCGCGCGCAGCTGTGGTGTCGCCTGCGACAGGTCCTTGGTCATCTTGTCGGTATTGGCGAGGATGCCGGTGATCGACTTGCGGTTTTCCGCGCTCATCAGCTGGTTGAGGTTCTCGGTCAGCGTGGCGAGGCGTTCCATCAGCAGCGGCGCGTTGGTCAGCAGCTCACCGAAGCCGCCGCGCTTGGTCGGGATGACCGGCACACCTTCCGGCCCCGGCTCGGTCAGCAGCGGCGCGCCCTTAACGGCGCCTTCCAGCTGGATGTCGGAAACGCCGGTGAAGCTGCCCTGGATGGTCGCGGTGGTGCCCACCGTGATCGGCACCTTCTCATCGACCTTGACGCGCACGCGCACGAAGCTGGGGTCCTGCGGCCACAGCTCGATCTGCGTGACCTGGCCCGAAGGCACGCCCGCGTAGCCGACTTCCGAGCCCTTGGCCAAGCCGTCCACCGACTGCTTGAAGAAGATGTCGTATTCGTTCTGGGCGCCTTCGTTGAGCCGCGCGATCCAGATGACGAACGCCGCGAGCGCCGCCAGCAGGACGAGCGTGACGACTCCGACCCAGACGTGATTGGCTTTGGTTTCCATCGCCTGCGCCCCTATGCCTCCGACTTCTTGCTGTCCGTGTCGGACGGCGAACTAGCTTGAACCGCCTCGGCGGCCCCATGTTCCGATTTCATGTGTTCCGGCAAAGCCTTTTCGGACATTGGCGGATCGTCCTTCGCGGCAAGCGCCGCGCGGCCACGCGGGCCGTTGAAGTATTCCTGTATCCACGGATGGTCTAGCGCCAGCAGTTCCGGGATCGTGCCCACCGCGATGACCTTCTTGTCCGCCAGCACCGCCACCCGGTCGCAGATCGCATAGAGCGTGTCGAGATCGTGGGTGATGAGGAAGACGGTAAGCCCCAGCGTTTCCTTCAGCTCGCGCGTCAGGCTGTCGAAGGCGGCAGCGCCGATCGGGTCGAGGCCCGCGGTCGGCTCGTCGAGGAACAGCAGTTCGGGGTCCAGCGCCAGCGCACGGGCAAGCCCGGCGCGCTTCTTCATGCCGCCCGAAAGCTCGCTCGGGAACTTGAACGCGGCGTTTTCCGGGAGCCCCGAAAGGCGCACCTTGAAGCGGGCGATCTCGGCCCGCAAGCTGTCGGTGATCTCGGGAAAGAACTGCTTGAGCGGGACTTCGACGTTCTCACCCACGGTCAGGGTCGAGAACAGCGCGCCGCCCTGGAACAGCACACCCCAGCGCGAGCGCAAGTCGATATCCTCGTCCTCGGTCGCCTCGCCCATCTTGTGGCCGAGCACGGTGATGCTGCCCTCGGCCGGGTGCTGCAGCCCGATGATCGAGCGCATCAGCACCGACTTGCCGGTGCCCGAACCGCCGACGACGCCCAGGATCTCGCCCTTGCGGACCTTGAGGTCGAGGTCCTCGTGGATCACGTGCTCACCGAAGGCGCTGCGCAGCCCTTCGACGAGGATCGGGTATTCGCCCTGATAATCGTCCGAGAGGTCCGTCATGCCCAACCGATTTTCGTGAAGAAGATGGCGAAGAAGGCGTCGAGAACGATCACCGTGAAGATCGCGGTGACCACCGCCTGCGTCGTGCGCGCGCCGACTTCCTCGGCGTTGGCGGTCACCTGCATGCCCTGGTAGCAGCCCGCGAGCGCCACGATCAGGGCGAAGACCGGCGCCTTGATCAGGCCGATGTAGACGTCGGTGATCGGCACCACTTCCTGCGTGCGCTGCAGGAAGGTCCAGAACGGAATGTCGAGGGCCAGACCGCCGATCGTCGCGCCGCCGATGATCGCCAGGACCGAGCTGTAAAAGCCCAGCAGCGGCATCATCAGCATCGAGGCGAGCACGCGCGGCACCACCAGCGCCTGCACCGGCGAAACGCCGATGGTGCGCATCGCGTCCACTTCCTCAGTCAGCTTCATCGTGCCGATCTGTGCGGCGAAGGCCGATCCCGAACGACCCGCGACCATGATCGAGGTCATCAGGATGCCCAGTTCGCGCATCGACAGGCGGCCGGTGAGGTTGATCGTGTAGAATTCCGCGCCGAACTGCGCCAGCTGCACCGCGCCCTGCTGCGCGATGACGATGCCGATGAGGAAGCTCATCAGCCCGATGATCCACAGCGAGTTGATGCCCACATACTGCATGTGGAACACCAGCGCCGTGCCGCGCAGCTTCGACGGGCGGCGGATCACCGCGCCGAGGGCGAGGATCAGTTCGCCCAGGAAGTCGAGCACCTTGACGATGCCCTGCCCCCAGTTCGCCATCAGATCGCCGAGTTCGTCCAACTGACGGGTGATGAAGGGCAGCTTCGGCTCCGGCTCGGCCTCATGCTCGTGCATGTTGCCAATGGCGGCGAAGAGGCGGCGCGCCTGCTCGTTCTCTCCGGTGATCTCCAGCCCGCGCTGGTTGGCATAGTGCGTGACCAGCCATGCGCCAGTGGTGTCGATATCAGTGACGCCGGACATGTCCACGCGGGTGAAATTCCCGCTCAGGCCATGCAGCTTGGCGTCGAGATTGCCCAGCGAATGGACGCAAAGCGGTCCCTTCAGCGCCAGGACATGGTCGGCGCCTTGGTCGTTTTCCGACAGGGTGAATTCAGCCCATTCCCGCATGTTCGCTCGCTTTGGGGGAAAAACCATGGACCGGCAAGATGTTCCATGCTGGCGACGAGATGTGTCACTTTGATTGCACCCCGTCACCCAACACACTTCGTCATCCCAGCGAAGGCTGGGACCGCTGGCCTGTTAATGCCACCTATCGTCAGTACGCCCTGCCGAGGGGTGGGCTTTACGCGGCCAGCGGTCCCAGCCTT
>NZ_BAAILP010000236.1:0-2701 GCF_054589055.1 Novosphingobium sp. 11B
CGGCGGTCCCCCTCCCCATTGCTTCGCAACAGGGCGGATGAGAAGTTAGAATGCCTTAATCCTCCCTGTCCCGCAGGGATGGGGAGGGGGACCGCCCGCACAGCGGGTGGTGGAGGGGGCCAAGCGCAAACGAAAAAGGCCGATGCTTTCGCACCGGCCCCTTCGTTCAGCCTGACGGCGCGATCACATGTGGATCGGCTTGCCCGTCACGGCCATCGCCGCTTCCTTGATCGCTTCCGAGTGGGTCGGGTGCGCGTGGCAGGTGTAGGCGATGTCTTCCGAGGTCGCGCCGAATTCCATGGCCTGCGCGACCTGTGCGATCATCGTGCCCGCCACCGAGGCGATGCACCACACACCGAGCACGCGGTCGGTCTCGGCATCGGCGATGACCTTCACGAAGCCATCGGGCTCGTGGTTGGTCTTGGCGCGCGAGTTCGCCAGCATCGGGAACTTGCCGACCTTGATCGCACCGCGCTCCTTGGCGGCTTCCTCGGTCAGGCCTACGCCCGCGATCTCGGGCTGGGTGTAGACCACGCCCGGGATGACGTCGTGGTTCACGATGCCGGTCAGGCCCGCGATGTTCTCGGCGACGGCGATGCCTTCGTCCTCGGCCTTGTGCGCGAGCATCGGGCCGGGGATCACGTCGCCGATCGCCCAGACGCCGTCCACCTTGGTGGCGAAGTCGTGGTCGGTCTCGATCTGCGCGCGGGCGTTCAGCTCAAGGCCGATGTTGCCGAGGCCGAGGCCTTCGGTGTTGGGACGGCGGCCGATCGAGACGAGGACGACGTCGGCCTCGATCACTTCGGCGTCACCACCCTTGGCGGGCTCGACGGTGACCTTGGCGCTCTTGCCCCCATTCACTTCGGCCACGGTCACGCCGGTGACCTTGGTGCCGAGCTTGAGGGCCATGCCCTGCTTCTTGAAGATCTTGGCAGCTTCCTTGCGGACGTCGCCATCCATGCCGGGGAGCAGCTGGTCGAGGAATTCGACCACGGTGACTTCCGCGCCGAGACGACGCCACACCGAGCCCAGTTCCAGGCCGATCACGCCGCCGCCGATGACGACCATCTTCTTCGGCACCGAAGCCAGTTCCAGCGCGCCGGTGGAGTCAACCACCACGCCGCCTTCGTTGTCGATCTCGACGCCCGGGAGCGGGGTGACCGACGAGCCGGTGGCGATGACGATGTTCTTGGCGGTCACGGTTTTGCCCGCGACCTCGACGCTGTGCGCGTCCTTGAACTGGGCGTAGCCCTTCAGCCAGTCGACCTTGTTCTTCTTGAACAGGAACTCGATGCCGCCGGTCAGGCCCTTGATCGCGTCGAGGCGCTGGCCCTGCATGGTGGGCAGGTCGAGTTCGGGGGTCACCTTGATGCCCATCGCGGCCATCGCGCCGCCCTTGGCCGCCTCGAAGTATTCCGAAGCGTGGAGCAGGGCCTTCGAGGGGATACAGCCGACGTTGAGGCAGGTGCCGCCCAGCGTCTCGCGCCCTTCGGCGCAGGCGGTCTTCAGGCCCAGCTGCGCCGCGCGGATCGCCGCGACATAACCGCCGGGGCCGGCACCGATGACAAGGACGTCGTAGTCGTAATCAGCCATTGTAGGCCTCCTCACGCTCGTGCTTCGCACAATCAGTCACGAGCGGTAATAATCGTTTCAGCGCAAGTGAAAACCCCGCCCGACCAGAGTTCGGGGCGGGCGGGGCTTGTCAGTCTCAAAGGTCGATCAGCAGACGGGTGGGGTCTTCGATCGCTTCCTTGATGGTCTTGAGCGCGGTGACCGCCTCGCGGCCGTCGATCAGGCGGTGGTCGTAGGACAGCGCGATGTACATCATCGGGCGGATCACGATCTCACCGTTGCGGACCACAGCGCGGTCCTCGATGCGGTGGAGGCCCAGCACCGCCGACTGCGGCGGGTTGATGATCGGGGTGGACATCAGGCCACCGAACACGCCGCCGTTCGAGATGGTGAAGGTGCCGCCGGCCATGTCGGCCATGGTCAGCGTGCCTTCCTTGGCCTTCTTGCCGAAGTTCGCGATGGCCTTCTCGATGCCGGCGAAGCCCAGCTTGTCGCAGTCCTTGACGACCGGGACGACGAGGCCGTTCGGGGCCGAGACCGCGATCGAGATGTCGACGTAGTCGTGGTAGACGATCTGGTCGCCGTCGATCTGCGCGTTGACGGCCGGGATGTCCTTCAGCGCCAGGACCGAAGCCTTGGCGAAGAACGACATGAAGCCCAGCTTGATGCCGTGCTTCTTCTGGAACACGTCCTTGTACTTTTCACGCGCCTCGATGACGGCCGACATGTCGACGTCGTTGAAGGTGGTGAGGAGGGCGGCGTTGTCCTGCGCGGACTTGAGGCGCTTGGCGATCGTCTGGCGCAGGCGCGTCATCTTCACGCGCTCTTCGCCGCGTGCGGCGGGAGCAGCGGCAGCAGCCGGAACCGAAGCGGCCGGCGCCGAGGCGGCAGGCTTGTTCTTGGCGGCTTCGAGGACGTCGTCCTTGGTGATGCGGCCGTCCTTGCCGGTGCCCTTGATCGACGCGGGGTCGATGCCGTGCTCCAGGATCGCGCGGCGCACGGCCGGCGAGAGGACCGATGCACCGGCCGAGGCTTCGTCAGCCGCAGGAGCGGCTGCGGGAGCCGGGGTCGGGGCAGGTGCCGAGGCGGCGGGAGCCGCAGCGGCGGGCTTGGCGGCTGCGGGAGCGCC
>NZ_BAAILP010000236.1:2899-8478 GCF_054589055.1 Novosphingobium sp. 11B
GCCATGACGTCGATCGCGACCTTGTCGGTCTCGAGGCTGGCGATGGGCTCGTCAGCGGCAACGGCTTCGCCGGGCTGCTTCAGCCACTGGCCGATGGTGGCTTCGGCGACGGATTCCCCAAGGACGGGGACCTTGACTTCGGTGGTCATGATTTATCTCAAGCCTTCTGCTTGCGACGGAGTTCGGAACGGACGGAAAGATGCAGCGCGTCGGCGACCAGCGCCGCCTGTTCGGCGGTGTGGCGCTTGGCGAGGCCGGTGGCCGGGGAGGCCGAGGCCGAGCGACCCGCATAGCGCGGACGCGGAGCCTTGACGCCCGCCTCGACGGCGGCGGCCTCGACCAGCGGTTCGACGAAGAACCAGGAACCGTTGTTCTTCGGCTCTTCCTGGCACCAGACGATCTCTTCGAGGTTCGGCATCTTCGACAGACGCTTGGCCAGCGGTTCGCCCGGGAAGGGGTAGAGCTGCTCGATGCGGATGATCTGGGTGTCGTCGATCTCGGCGGCATCGCGCGCTTCGAGCAGGTCGTAGAAGACCTTGCCCGAACACAGCACGACCTTCTTGGTCGCCTCGTCAGCCGAACCCTTGGGGTCGGAGAGGATGCGCTTGAAGTCGCCTTCGAGGAACTCCTTCGCCGAGGACTTCGCCAGCGGATGGCGGAGCAGCGACTTGGGGGTCATGATGACGAGCGGCTTGCGGAACGGACGGCGCATCTGGCGGCGAAGAACGTGGAAGTAGTTCGCCGGGCTGGTGATGTTGCAGACCTGGATGTTGTCCTGCGCGCAGAGCTGCAGGTAACGCTCCAGACGGGCCGAGGAGTGCTCGGGTCCCTGGCCTTCGTAACCGTGCGGCAGCAGCATCACCAGGCCGTTCGCGCGCAGCCACTTGGACTCCGCAGATGCGACGTACTGGTCGATGATGATCTGCGCGCCGTTGGCGAAGTCACCGAACTGCGCTTCCCACAGCACCAGCGTCTTCGGATCGGCGCTGGCGAAGCCGTACTCGAAGCCGAGCACGCCGTATTCCGACAGCGTCGAATCCAGCACCTCGAAGCGGCCGTGCGGCAGCGTGGTGAGGGGCACGTACTTGCGCTCGTCGGTCTGGTCGGTCCACACCGCGTGGCGCTGCGAGAACGTACCGCGGCCGCAGTCCTGGCCCGACAGGCGAACGCCGTAGCCTTCCGAGACGAGGCTGCCGAAGGCGAGTGCCTCCGCCGTTGCCCAGTCGAAGCCTTCGCCCGACTTGAACATCTCTTCCTTGGCGGCGAGCACGCGGGCGAGCGTCTTGTGGACGGTGAGGTCCGCAGGAACGGTCGTCAGGGTACGGCCCAGGCTTTCGAACAGCTTGGGCTCGACCTTGGTGTCGACGTTGCGGCGCGCGGTCTCGGGGTCGGCGGGCTTGTGGAAGCCGCTCCACTGACCGGAGAACCAGTCGGCCTGGTTCGCCTTGTAGGTCTTGGCCGCCTCGAACTGCTCTTCGAGATGCTCGGTGAACGCGGCCTCGGTCTGCGTCAGGAACGCATCGTCGATGACGCCTTCCGACTTCAGCTTGTCGGAATAGATCTTCGACACCGGCGGGTGCTGGCGGATCTTCTGATACATCAGCGGCTGGGTGAAGCCCGGCTCGTCGCCCTCGTTGTGGCCGAAGCGGCGGTAGCACCACATGTCGATCACGATGTCGCGGCCGAAGGTCTGGCGGTAGTCGATCGCCAGCTTGCAGGCGAACGTCACGGCCGCCGGATCGTCGCCGTTGACGTGCAGGATCGGCGCCTGGACGCCCTTGGCGACGTCCGAGGGATACGGCGAGTTGCGCGCGAACTGCGGGCTCGTCGTGAAGCCGATCTGGTTGTTGATGATGAAGTGGACGCAGCCGCCGGTGTTGTAGCCCTTCACGCCCGAGAGGCCGAAGCACTCCCAGATGATGCCCTGGCCAGCGAAGGCCGCGTCACCGTGGATGAGGACCGGCAGCACCTGCTTGTGCTTGGCGTTCGGGCCGACGTCGTCGCCGATGTCGTCCGCGATCTGCTGGTAGGCGCGGACCTTGCCGAGCACGACCGGATCGACGGTTTCGAGGTGCGAGGGGTTCGGCATCAGGCTCATGTGAACCTTGGTGCCGTCGAACTCGCGGTCCGTAGAAGTGCCGAGGTGGTACTTCACGTCGCCCGAGCCGCCCACGTCCTCGGGGTTGGCGGTCCCCCCTGAGAATTCGTGGAAGATCACCTTGTAGGGCTTGGCCATCACGTTCGCGAGGACGTTCAGGCGGCCGCGGTGAGCCATGCCGTAGACGATTTCCTTCACGCCGAGCTGGCCGCCGTACTTGATCACCGCCTCGAGGGCAGGGATCATCGACTCGCCGCCATCCAGGCCGAAGCGCTTGGTGCCGACGTACTTCTTGCCGAGGAACTTCTCGTACTGCTCGCCGCGCACGACGGCCGCGAGGATCGCCTTCTTGCCTTCCGGCGTGAACTCGATTTCCTTGTTCGCGCCTTCCATCCGGTCCTGGAGGAAGCGGCGCTCCTCCGTGTCCGAGATGTGCATGTATTCGAGGCCGACCTTGCCGCAGTAGTTGGCGCGCAGGATCTGCACGATCTCGCGCACGGTCGTCCACTCGAGGCCGAGCGCGCCGCCGACGTAGACCTTGCGGTCCTGCGCGGCGCCGGCGAAGCCGTGGTATTCCGGCGTCAGGTCGGCAGGCAGCTTGCGCTGGTTGAGGCCAAGCGGGTCGAGGTCCGCCGCGAGGTGACCGCGCACGCGATAGGTGCGGATCAGCATCATCGCGCGGATTGCATCGGCCGCCGCTTCGTCTATGCGGGACTGGTCGATCGGGGCGCCGCCTTTCGCGGCCGCCTTCTTGATCTCGGCCTTCAGGACGGTGGGATCAAGTCCCTGCGTCCAGTCATCCTCGGCATCGCCGCCGACGAGGGGCCAGTTGCCGCGCTGCCAGCTGGGACCGGCCTGAACTTCGTCCAGTGCCGCGTCCGGGGTGAAATCGAAACTCTCGTCGCCCATAGGAATCACCTATCGCCACGCCCGGACAGGGTTGTCCGACGTTTTCAGTTTGGCGGGCTGACGGATTTTTCCGGGGAGGGAGGGCCGCTAGTCCGCTAGGTACTCACGCCGGGACCGGATGCCCCTTGCGCGTCATGGTAAGCGCTCCGGGGCGGCGCGGTTTCCGAAGAAAACGCCGCCCCGTTGCACCTATAGTGTCAGGCGAAAGCCTTGATGGCTTCCACCAGCGTCTCGCCGAGCAGCGAGGGGCTGGCCGAAACCTTGATGCCGGCTTCTTCCATCGCCGCGATCTTTTCCTCGGCGCCGCCCTGGCCGCCCGAGACGATCGCACCGGCGTGGCCCATGCGGCGGCCCGGAGGGGCCGTACGACCGGCGATGAAGCCCGCCATCGGCTTGCGACGGCCGCGCTTGGCTTCGTCCTTGAGGAACTGCGCGGCTTCTTCTTCGGCCGAGCCGCCGATTTCGCCGATCATGATGATCGACTTGGTGGCTTCGTCAGCGAGGAAGAGTTCGAGCATGTCGATGAAGTTGGTGCCGTTGACCGGGTCGCCGCCAATGCCGACAGCCGTGGTCTGGCCGAGGCCCGCCGCGGTGGTCTGGAACACGGCTTCATAGGTCAGCGTACCCGAGCGCGAGACGACGCCGACCGAACCCTGCGAGAAGATGCTGCCGGGCATGATGCCGATCTTGCACTCGTTGGGGGTCAGGACGCCGGGGCAGTTCGGACCGATCAGGCGCGACTTCGAGCCGGTGAGGGCACGCTTCACGGGCACCATGTCGAGAACGGGGATGCCCTCGGTGATGCAGATGATCAGTTCGATCTCGGCGTCGATCGCCTCGAGGATCGCGTCGGCGGCGCCGAACGGCGGCACGTAGACGCACGAGGCGTTGGCGCCGGTGGCAGCCTTGGCTTCGTGGACCGAGTTGTACTGGGGCAGACCGATGTGGGTCTGGCCGCCCTTGCCGGGGGTCACGCCCGCGACCATCTGCGTGCCGTAGTCGAGCGCAGCCTGGGTGTGGAAGCTGCCGGTCGCGCCGGTCATGCCCTGGGTGATGACCTTGGTGTTCTTGTTAACGAGGATCGACATCGGTTTTCCTGTTCCTGATCGTGGAAGCAGCCGGATTGGGCCGGGGAGGTTCCAAGAAACTATTTTGCCCCCGCGCTACCCATCATTGTGAGAGTATCAACAATGAGGGGCAGTCGCGGGGGCGGTATTCAAAAACTCAGGCGAGGGTGCCGTCGATGCCCTTGCAGGCGACCAGCAGTTCCTTGACCGCGTCGACCGAGACCTGGAGGTTGCCCTTGGCTTCCTCGTCCAGTTCGATCTCGACGACTTCCTCGACGCCGTTCGCGCCGATGACTGCGGGCACGCCGACGTAGAGGCCGTCAACGCCGTACTGGCCATCGACATAGGCCGCGACGGGCAGGATGCGCTTCTGGTCGCCCAGGTAGGCTTCGGCCATGGCGATGCCCGAGGCGGCCGGTGCGTAGAACGCCGAGCCGGTCTTCAGCAGGCCGACGATCTCGCCGCCGCCCGAACGGGTGCGCTGCACGATCGCGTCGATCTTTTCCTGCGTGGTGCGGCCCATCTTGATGAGGTCCGGAACCGGGATGCCGTTGACGGTCGAGTACTGCACGACCGGAACCATGGTGTCGCCGTGGCCGCCGAGCACGAAAGTATTCACGTCGCGGATCGAGACGCCGAATTCCCAGGCCAGGAAGGTCGAGAAGCGGGCCGAGTCCAGAACGCCGGCCATGCCGACGACCTTGTTGTGCGGCAGACCCGAGAATTCGCGCAGCGCCCAGACCATCGCGTCGAGCGGGTTGGTGATGCAGATCACGAAGGCGTCGGGTGCGTTGGCGGCGATGCCTTCGCCGACCGACTTCATCACCTTGAGGTTGATGCCGAGCAGGTCGTCGCGGCTCATGCCGGGCTTGCGGGCGACACCGGCGGTGACGATGATGACGTCGGCGCCGGCAATGTCGGCATAGTCGTTGGTGCCGGTGATCTTGGCGTCGAAGCCTTCGACCGGACCACACTGCGAGAGATCGAGAGCCTTGCCCTGCGGGAGACCTTCAGCGACGTCGAACAGGACGATGTCGCCCAGTTCCTTCTGCGCCGCGAGGTGCGCCAGCGTACCGCCGATGTTGCCGGCGCCGATAAGGGCAATCTTCTTACGAGCCATGATCCGTTCGTGTCCTTCCCGAGGGCGGGATTTCTCGGACTTCAAGGCGGCCTGCGCTAATCCCGCAAATGGCAGGTGCCGGTGTTTGCGAGGGCGGCCCTACGCCCCTTGGAAGACCATTGCAACCGGCAAAGGGGTCTTTGCATCAGCTTTTATCTGATAATAGTTCGCAATTGCAATAAAGGGGGTGAAATGGCGGAAAATCGCCTGTTTGTTCACCTGTCGGCAATGTTGCGAAAGAGTTTAGCGGCGCTGGAGATGGTATCGAACGGGGATATGGCGAGCGCAAGTCGCTTTGGGTGCGACTCGTCGAAACTCTCATCCTCCCTGTCGCGAAGCGATGGGGAGGGGGACCGCCGACGTAGTCGGTGGTGGAGGGGGATTG
>NZ_BAAILP010000237.1:0-5692 GCF_054589055.1 Novosphingobium sp. 11B
GACAAGCTCAGCCTGAGCGGGACTGATAACTTCCTCTCAACACCGCTCAGGCTGAGCTTGTCGAAGCCCCTGCGGCGCGCACCGCGAGGCGGGCCGTTCACGGCCAGTGGTCCCGGATCAGGTCCGGAACGACGAGGGTTTTTGATCCCCGTCAATGCGACTCCCGGCTCCAGCGCCCAAGGCGGACCCTGATCAGCAACTCATCTCGAAAAGAGACAGCTTATGGTTTCGGTGCTGGCGCGGGCAGGCGTGTGGCTTGCCGTGCTCTTCCTTGCCGTGATGGCCTCCGCGCTGGCGGTGGATCAGGGCTTCGCCATCCACATGGGGATCGTCGCCATCGCGGCGATGACCGCCTTGTGGTTCACCTTGCGCGGCGCCGACTACGACGGCATCGCGCGCGGCGTGCTGCGCTTCCCCGATCAGGGGCGCTACGACGACGACCCGATCCGCTGGGGCATGATCGCCACGGTGTTCTGGGGCATGGCGGGCTTCCTCGCAGGGGTGTTCATCGCCGCGCAGCTGACCTGGCCCTGGCTGAACCTCGAGCCGTACCTGAACTTTGGCCGGGTGCGCCCGCTGCATACCTCGGCGGTGATCTTCGCGTTCGGCGGCAATGCCCTGATCGCGACGAGCTTCTACGTCGTCCAGCGCACCTGCCGCGCGCGGCTGGCCTTCCCCGGCCTCGCCCGCTTCGTGTTCTGGGGCTACCAGCTGTTCATCGTGCTGGCCGCCACCGGCTACCTCCTCGGCATCAGCGAGGGCAAGGAATACGCCGAGCCCGAATGGTACGTCGACTGGTGGCTGACCATCGTGTGGGTCTGCTACCTCGCGGTCTTCGTCGGCACGATCGTCAGGCGCTCCGAGCCGCACATCTACGTCGCCAACTGGTTCTACCTTGCCTTCATCGTCACCGTGGCGATGCTGCACGTGGTCAACAACCTCGACCTGCCTGTCAGCCTGCTGGGCTCCAAGAGCTACCCGCTGTTCGCGGGCGTGCAGGGGGCGCTGGTGCAGTGGTGGTACGGCCACAACGCGGTGGGCTTCTTCCTGACCGCCGGCTTCCTGGCCATGATGTACTACTTCGTGCCCAAGCAGGCCGAGCGGCCGGTCTATTCCTACCGCCTGTCCATCATCCACTTCTGGTCGCTGATCTTCCTCTACATCTGGGCGGGGCCGCACCACCTGCACTACACCGCGCTGCCCGACTGGGCGCAGACGCTGGGCATGGTGTTCTCGATCATGCTGTGGATGCCGAGCTGGGGCGGCATGATCAACGGCCTGATGACGCTCAACGGCGCCTGGGACAAGGTCCGCACCGATCCGATCATCCGCATGATGGTGATGGCGCTGGCCTTCTACGGCATGAGCACCTTCGAAGGCCCGGTGATGTCGATCAAGAGCGTCAACTCGCTCTCGCACTATACCGACTGGACCATCGGCCACGTCCACTCCGGCGCGCTGGGCTGGAACGGGATGATCACCTTCGGCGCGATCTACTACCTCGTGCCGCGCCTGTGGGGCCGGGAGCGGCTCTACTCGCTGCGCATGGTGAACTGGCACTTCTGGCTCGCGACGCTGGGGATCGTGTTCTACGCCGCCAGCATGTGGGTGGCGGGCATCACCCAAGGCCTGATGTGGCGCGAATACGGGGCCGACGGCTACCTCGTGAACTCCTTCGCAGACTCCGTGGCGGCGCTCCATCCGATGTACGCGCTGCGCGCCTTCGGTGGCGCGCTCTACCTCGCGGGCGGGGTCATCATGACGGTCAACGTCTGGGCCACGATCCTCGGCAAGCTGCGCGAGGAAAAGCCCCTGCGCGATGCCGCCTACGATCCCGCCGCCGACCGCCCGATCCTCGCGAACTGACGACGAACAGGGACAACAACCATGACCACCATCGTCGAACGCCACAAGACGCTCGAGAAGAACATTACCCTGCTGGGCATCTGCGCGCTGGTCGTCGTCGCCATCGGCGGCATCGTCGAGATCGCGCCGCTGTTCTGGATCGACAACACCATCGAGAAAGTTCAGGGCGTGCGCCCCTATACCCCGCTGGAGCAGGCGGGCCGCGACATCTACGTGCGCGAGGGCTGCTACGTCTGCCACAGCCAGATGATCCGCCCCTTCCGCGACGAGGTGGAGCGCTACGGCCACTACAGCCTCGCGGCGGAATCGATGTACGACCATCCGTTCCAGTGGGGCTCCAAGCGCACCGGGCCTGACCTTGCGCGCGTGGGCGGCAAGTATTCGGACAGCTGGCACGTCCAGCACCTGACCAACCCCGAGGGCGTCGTGCCCGAATCGGTGATGCCGAAGTACGGCTTCCTCGCGGAGCGCGATCTGCAAGTCGCCGACCCGGCCGCGAACCTGACGGCGCTGCGCCGCGTGGGCGTGCCCTACACCGACCGCGACATCACCAGTGCGCTGGCCGACCTCAACGCGCAGGCCGACCCGGAGGCCGATCCCGGCGATCTCCTCAAGCGCTACCCCAAGGCGCAGATCCGCGACTTCGACGGCGACCCCAGCCGCGTGACCGAGATGGATGCGCTCGTCGCCTATCTGCAGGTGCTGGGCACCATGGTCGACGTCAACGCCGCCGCCGCGCAGGAGCAGTTGGCGAAGGAGAAGGGCCGATGACCTTCTCTCTCAGCACTCACTCCACCTACGACATGCTGCGGCATCTGGCCGACAGCTGGGGCCTGCTGGCGATGCTGGTGGTGTTCGTCGTGCTGATCGCCTGGCCCTTCCGGCCCGGCCACCGCGCGAAGAACGACGCCGCCGCGACGATGATCTTCAAGGACGAGAACGATGGCTGAGCATCATCCAAAAGGACGCCTCGACGAAGCCACGAACACGGAAACCGTCGGCCACGAGTGGGACGGGATCGAGGAACTCAACACCCCGCTGCCACGCTGGTGGCTCTGGACCTTCTACGCCTGCATCGTCTTCGCGCTGGGCTACAGCGTGGTCTACCCGGCATGGCCGATGCTTTCGAGCGCGACGCAAGGCACGCTCGGCTGGACCAGCCGGGGCGAGCTGGACAAGGACATGAAGGCCGCCGCCGCCGCTCGCGCGAAGACCGTGGCGGCGCTTGCGGACATGAGAATCGAGGAGCTGCCGAAGCACCCCGAACTGATGCGCGCGGCGGTGGCGGGCGGCGCGGCGGCGTTCAGGATCAACTGCGTCCAGTGCCACGGCGCCGGTGCGGCCGGGTCGAAGGGCTTCCCCAACCTCAACGACGACGACTGGCTCTGGGGCGGCGATCTGAAAACCATCGAGACGACGCTGCTGCACGGCATCCGCCAGCCCGGTGATGACGCCACGCGGCAGTCGATCATGCCCAACTTCGGCAGCGACGGCCTGCTGACGGCGGCGCAGATCGATGCGGTGGCCGGGCACGTCCTCTCGCTTTCGGGCAAGGCGCGCGGTAACGCCGAGGGCGCGAAGCTCTTCGCCGACAACTGCGCCGTCTGCCACGGCCCGGCAGGCAAGGGCAGCCGCCAGTTCGGCGCGCCGAACCTGACCGACGCGATCTGGCTCGACGGCGGCACGAAGGACGATGTCGTCGCGCAGGTCAGCAAGCCGCACATGGGGGTGATGCCCGCATGGACCGGCCGCCTCGACCCGGTGACGATCAAGATGCTGGCGGCTTACGTCCACTCGCTCGGCGGGGGGGAAAAGACGCCTGCGCCCGAGCCCGAAGCTGCCGCCACCCCCTGACCCGTCATTCCCGCGAAGGCGGGAACCCATCTGATGACCGTGCAACATGCCAGTTCAGGAGATGGGTCCCCGCCTTCGCGGGGATGACGGAGAAAAAGGAAGCACTCCCAGGCGGGACAAGTACCATGAACAAGCCCCCCGACATGACCCAGCTCTCGCTCTACGCAAAGCGCGAGCCCGTCTTCAATCGCCGCATCGACGGCAAGTTCCGCCGCATCAAGTGGGCGATCATGGCGCTGTGCCTCGCGGTCTACTGGGTCACGCCGTGGCTGCGCTGGGACCGTGGCCCTTACGCGCCAACCCAGGCGGTGCTGATCGACCTCGCCCATCGCCGCTTCTACATGTTCGGCATCGAGATCTGGCCGCACGAGTTCTACTTCGTGGCGGGCCTGCTCATCATGGCGGGCATCGGCCTGTTCCTCGTCACCAGCGCGGTGGGGCGGGCGTGGTGCGGCTATGCCTGTCCGCAGACCGTCTGGACCGACCTGTTCCAGCACGTCGACCGCCTGATCGACGGCGACCGCAATGCGCGAATGCGGCTCTACAAGGCCCCGTGGGGACCGGCCAAGATCGCCCGGCGGCTGGTGAAGTGGGCGATCTACCTCGCCATCAGCCTCGCCACTGGCGGCGCGTGGATTTACTACTTCGCCGACGCGCCTACGCTCTGGACCGAATTCTGGAGCGGCACCGCCGACCCCGTCGCCTACGCCACCGTGGCGACGCTGACCGCGACCACTTTCGTGCTCGGCGGCTTCATGCGCGAACAGGTGTGCATCTACATGTGCCCCTGGCCGCGCATCCAGACCGCGATGACCGACGAGAAATCGCTGACCGTCACCTACAAGGACTTCCGCGGCGAACCGCGCGCCAGCCTCAAGAAGTCGCAGAAAGCGCCCGACGTGTTCGGCGACTGCATCGACTGCAACCAGTGCGTCGCCGTCTGCCCCACCGGCATTGATATCCGGCAGGGCCCGCAAGTCGGCTGCATCACCTGCGCCTTGTGCATCGACGCCTGCGACCGGGTGATGCAGGACATCGGCCGCCCGCGCGGATTGATCGACTACGCCACGCTGGACGACGCCGAGCGCGAGAAGGCGGGACAGCCGCCGACGCGCCACCTGAAGCTGATCTGGCGCCCGCGCACGCTGGCGTATCTCGCGGTCTGGGCGGGCATCGGCCTTGCCCTGCTGTTCGCGCTGGGCACCCGCGTCCACACCGGGCTGACCGTCGCCAAGGATCGCAACCCGCCGTACATCCTCCTGAGCGACGGCTCTGTGCGGGGCGCCTACACCTTGCGCCTGCGTAACATGGAGGGCCGCCCGCGCAAGATGGAGATCGCCCTCGTCGGCCTCCCCGGCGCGGTGATGTGGACCGACGACAGCGCCCGCGCCGACGCCGCCCGTACCCTCACCCGCACGATCCCCGCCGACGCCACGCTGCCTCTGCGCGTCTACGTCGTCGCCCCGCCGACAACCGCCGCGCAGGACTTCACCTTCCGCGTCACCGCCGAGGGCGAGGCGCGCGAGACCGCCCTATCCGAAGTGACCTTCGACACCCCGCAGGAGGCGAACCCATGACCGTGCAGACCCGCAAGCCTTTCAACGGAAAGCATATGACTGCGATCCTCGTCGCCGGGTTCGGCGTGGTGCTGGCGGTCAACGTGACGATGGCGACGCTCGCCAGCACCACCTTCGGCGGGATCGTGGTGGAGAACTCCTACGTCGCCAGCCAGGACTTCAACCGCTGGCTCGACGAGGCGGCGAAGGAGAAGGCGCTGGGCTGGAAACTGCAGGCGCGGCGCGGGGCCGAGGGCCGGGTGGTGGTGGACCTGACCACCCCTCGTCGTCCCGGACTTGATCCGGGACCGCTGGCCATGACCAGCCCACCTTCCGGCGAGGCGCCCACGGCCGGCAAGGCGCCCGCAGATGGCGCGCGCCTAAAGACAGCCACCGGTCCCGGATCAAGTCCCGGA
>NZ_BAAILP010000238.1:0-7138 GCF_054589055.1 Novosphingobium sp. 11B
GCCCACGACTTCCTCGCGCACCGGATCGACCGGGCCGACGTAGTAGATCACGCGGCCCTTGAAATCGACCGGCAGTTCCTCGCCCTTCGCCAGCATGTCGGCGATGCGCTTGTGCGCGGCGTCGCGCCCGGTCAGCATCTTGCCGTTGAGCAGCAGGCGATCGCCCTGCTTCCAGCTCTGGACTTCCTCAGCGGTCAGCGTGTCGAGGTTGACCTTGATCGCTTCCTTGCTGGGCTTCCACTCGACCTTGGGCCATTCGTCGAGGTTCGGCGTCTCGAGGAAGCTCGGGCCGGTACCATCCAGCGTGAAGTGCGCGTGGCGGGTGGCGGCGCAGTTCGGGATCATCGCGACGGGCTTGCCCGCAGCATGGCACGGCCAGTCGAGGATCTTGACGTCGAGGATCGTGGCAAGGCCGCCGAGGCCCTGCGCGCCGATACCCAGCGCGTTGACCTTGTCGAAGATCTCGATGCGCAGCGCCTCGATATCGTTCTGCGGGCCGCGCTGCTTCAGCTGCGCCATGTCGATCGGCTCCATCAGGCTCTGCTTGGCGAGCTTGACGCAATGCTCGGCGGTGCCGCCGATGCCGATGCCCAGCATGCCCGGCGGGCACCAGCCGGCACCCATCTGCGGCAGCATCTCGATCACCCAGTCGACGATGGAATCGCTGGGATTCATCATCTTGAACTTGGACTTGTTCTCAGACCCGCCGCCCTTGGCCGCGACGTCGACCGAGATTTTCGAGCCCGGGACCATCTCCACCGACAGCACGCAAGGAGTGTTGTCCTTGGTGTTGCGGCGGGTGAAGGCGGGGTCGGCCAGCACCGAGGCGCGCAGCTTGTTCTCGGGGTGGTTGTAGGCGCGGCGCACGCCGTCATCGACGACGTCTTGCAAGCTGCGCTCGGACTCGAGGCGGCAATTCTGGCCCCACTCGATGAAGACGTTGACGATGCCGGTGTCCTGGCAGATCGGGCGGTGACCCTCGGCGCACATGCGGCTGTTGGTCAGGATCTGGGCGATGGCGTCCTTGGCCGCCGGGCCCTGCTCCGCTTCGTAGGCGTCGCCCAGCGCGCGGATGTAATCCATCGGGTGGTAGTAGCTGATATACTGCAATGCGTCGGCGACGGACTCGATGAGGTCCTCTTCGCGGATGGTCACCATTTCTGTCATGGAATTCTCCGGTCTTCTTGGCCCGATCTGGCGGATAACGTCGGATTTTTGCCGCTCCATAAGCCGCATGGGCGTGATCGTCAAAGTGCTTGATCGGATCGACGGGCGTTGTTTCATGGGGCTTGGCCTGAGAGGCCGGTTCGCATAGAAGCGGCCGCATAGTGTCGTCTTCGCGATTGCAGCGATCTGCCGCAAGCCCCGCGAGCGAGTGAGGGAATACACGAATGACCTTGACCGAGGACCGGTCGGCTCCTGCCACCGACTTTTCTGCCGCCCGTCGCGCCATGATCGTCAGCCAGCTGCGGACCAGCGGCGTGAACGAGCCCTGGGTGCTGGAAGCGATGGCCGGTGTTCCACGTGAAAACTTCGTGCCCGCCGAACTGCGCGACGCCGCCTATATCGACCGCGCCGTGCCGCTGGGCGATGGCAAGTTCCTCGGCGCCCCGCTGGTGCAGGGCAAGATGCTGCAGGAAGCCGTTCCGGCGAAGACCGACAAGGCGCTGATCGTCGGCGACGGCGAAGGCTACCTCGCCACGCTGCTGCGTCCGCTGGTCGGCTCGCTCAACGCCGTGGCGCCTGCCGCTGCCGGTGAAGCCGCTTCAGGCGAATACGACCTCATCGTCATCGACGGCGCCATCGAAGTGCTCCCCGATGCCCTCTCCGCACGTCTCGCCGAGGGTGGCCGCGTGGTGACCGGCGTGACCGAGCGCGGCGTGACCCGCCTTGCGGCCGGCACCAAGGCAGGCGGCGTGACCTCGCTGCTGCCGCTGGCGGAGCTGGGGATTCCCGTGCTTCCCGAATTC
Organism: Novosphingobium sp. 11B; assembly: GCF_054589055.1. NCBI lineage: Bacteria > Pseudomonadati > Pseudomonadota > Alphaproteobacteria > Sphingomonadales > Sphingomonadaceae > Novosphingobium > Novosphingobium sp. 11B. The sequence continues at coordinate 1,971 of NZ_BAAILP010000238.1, forward strand.
GCCGCTCCCAAACGCTGGAGCTTCTGAGCATGGCCCGGATCGCGTGGCGTTCCGGGCTGCTCGCGGGGGGATGTCTGATACTGACGGCCGGCGCGCCTGCGCGGGCCGACACCCTGCGCGATGCGCTCGTTTCCGCCTATCAGACCAATCCCACGCTGGAATCGGCGCGCGCCCAGCAGCGCGCCACCGACGAAGGCGTGCCGATCGCCAGGGCTGCGGGGCTACCCAGCCTCAGCACGACCGAAACTTATACCAAGAACCTGAAGCAGAGCGAAAACTCGCTCACGGCTCCGTCGAAGATATTCACCGCGGATGCCCAACTGGGCGTGCCGATCTATTCGGGCGGCGCGGTCAGGAACCGGGTCAAGGCTGCCAAGATCCGCGTCGGCGCCGGTCAGGCCGATCTGCGCGGCACCGAGGCTTCGGTCTTCTCGCAAGTCGTCGCGGCGTACATGGACGTGATCCGCACGGAAGCGATCGCCGGGCTTAACCGCAAGAACGTGGCGGTTCTCCAGACCAACCTCGATGCGACCAACGACCGGTTCCAGATCGGCAACCTCACGCGCACCGACGTCGCCCAATCGCAATCGCGCCTTGCGACGGCAAAAAGCGATCTGCTGACGGCGGAAGCCAACCTTGCCGCCGCGCGCGAAACCTACATCCGGTTCGTCGGTCATGCACCCGAAGCGCTCGACGCGCCGCCGCCGCTGCCGAACCTGCCCGCCAACGCCAGCGAAGCGGCGACGATCGCGCTCGATGCGAACCCGGACATCATCGCTGCACGCGAACGCAGCAAGGCCGCGGACAAGGACATCGACGTTGCGGGCGCCAGCCGCCTGCCGACGCTGAGACTGTTCGGCCAGGGTACGTACAACAACTACTTCAACACGCTGGCGCGCGGCGCGGTGAACGCGAGCGTGGCGCAAAGCGATTCGTCCGCGCAGGCCGGGGCACAGCTGTCGATCCCCATCTTCCAGGGCGGCCTTCCCGCCGCGCAGCGTCGCCAGGCACAGGCGACGGCTTCGGCCACGCTGGAGCAGGAAATCGCCACCGAACGCGACGTGATCGCGCAAGTTCGCTCGGCCTTCACCTCCTACGTCGCCTCCAACGACCTGATCCGCTCCTCGCAAGTCGCGGTGGATGCGGCGACGTTGAGCCTGGAAGGCGTGAAGGCGGAGAATTCGGTGGGTCGGCGCACGATCCTCGACATCCTCAATGCCGAGCAGGAATTGCTGAACGCGCAGGTCACGCTGGTGACGGCGCGGCGCAATGCCTACGTCGCCGGGTTCTCCCTGCTCGCGGCGATGGGCAAGGCCGAGGCGCGCGATCTGGGCCTCGACGGCGGCACCCTCTACGATCCCGACGTCAATTACGAACGCGTGCGCGGCAAGTTCTTCGACTGGGACGACGACGATGCGCCAGTGGCCCGGTCCACGCGCACCGTTGACACGCCGGTGCAGGACGGCAACATTCCCGCTTCGCAGGAGCCCTGATCCCGTTTGCGGATAAGGACTTGGATGCGCGGGACTACAGGGATTTAGGCAGATGCGTCAGAACGGTGAACCTTCGGTCGAGGAGATCCTCCAGTCGATCAAGCAGGTCATCGCGCGCGATTCCCGCCTCGAAACCCGTACCAGCCGCACCGAACGCCTGATGCGCGAGCCGGAACCGCTCTACGCCGACGAGGATGAGGACGATGTCCTCGAACTCCAGGAAGCCTCGCAGATTACCGCAGCGGGCGAGACCGACGAAGGCCCGTTGCTGCACGATCAGGCGCGCGATTCGATGCGCGAATCGCTCGCCGCGCTCGCCATGCTGTCCGAGCCCGGCGCGCAGCCGCAGATCGTCCGCTCCGGAGAAACCTCGCTGGAGGCGCTCGCCAAGGAGCTTCTCCGCCCGGCACTGACCGAATGGCTGGACCGCAACCTGCCGGCTATGGTCGAACGCCTCGTCGCTGCCGAAATCAAGCGGATCGTCGGCAAGAAGGGCTGATGGGGCTTCGACAAGCTCAGCCTGAGCGGCGTTGAGAGGTTTACAACTACACCCGCTCACACTGAGCTTGTCGACGGGTCACGGATGAGCCTGTCGAAGCCCCATCGCCCGGACGGGCTGGACCTCAAGGCCCACACTTCCTACCTTCACCGGGTATGCCGAAACCCGATCCCGCGCTGCTCGATCCCGCGCGCTACCCGTTTTCCTGCCGCATCGAGCCGCGCTTCGGCGATCTCGACGTCAACATGCACATCAACAACGTGGCGATGGCCGGATTCCTCGAGGATGGCCGCGTGCGCTTTCACCGTGCCAGTCGCTATCGCGAGGGACTTGTCGGTCTGTCCTCGATGATCGTCAGCATCGGCATCGAATATCTCGGCGAGGCGCACTATCCCCATGCGCTGACCGTCCATACCGCCATCGAGCAGGTCGGGCGTTCCAGCCACGGCCTCGTCCAGTTGGTGACGCAGGACGACCGGATGGTCGCGTTCTCCCGCTCCACGATGGTAACGGTCGGCGAGGACGGCCCTGCGCTGATGCCAGCCACTTTCGCCAGCCAGACCGAGGAATGGAAACTGCGGCCATGAGCCACCACGCCATCGCCAAGGCCGAGGAAGCCTTCGCCAAGACCGGCAGCGACATGATCCGCCGCCACATCTTCATATGCGCCGAACCGCAAAAGGGCGAATGCTGCTCGCCCGAGAAGGGGCAGGCCGCGTGGAAGTTCCTCAAGAAGCGGCTCAAGCAGCTCGGGCTGGACGGAAAGGGCGGCGTGGCCCGTACCAAGGCGGACTGCCTGCGCATCTGCCACGCCGGGCCGGTCGCGGTCGTGTGGCCGGACGGAGTCTGGTATCACTCGTGCGACGAGGACGTGCTGGAGCGGATCATCCAGCAGCACCTCATCGGCGGAGAGCCGGTCGAGGAGTTTCGACTGCATGCGCCGGGTGGGTGAGCGCCTTCACTTGTAAGGATCATCATCCTCGAGCGGATCGGCGATCGCCTCGTCATGCCCGGTCCCGCTCGACAGGAAAGCAAGGCCCATCAGCGCCGAGGCCAGCAGCATGGTGAAACCGATGCCCAGCGCGGTCGCGATGTAGAAGTGGATCGAGACCATCCCGTTGGAGCGGTACAGCAGGATTATCGACCCGATCACCAGTCCGACCGTGATCGTCATCATCCAGCGCATGATGCGCAGGTAGCGCGCCCAGGCATGGGCAGCCTTGCCGGGATCGTCGAGGGGCGAAGACGGTATCATCGCGCCCTATCTGGGCCTGACGGCGTCTCATCGCAAGCATGACGTGACGAGTCCGACGCGGCTGTGATACGCTCCGCCCCGGGGGCAAGCTGCGGGAACAGAGGCTCCTTTCAGGAACAGGGAGAGCTGACGATGACCATCGGTCGAATTATCGAAGGCCGCGATGCCGTAGTCACCTGCGACGTTGCCATGACCGTGCGCGAGGCCGCCGGAATCCTCGCCGAAAAGAGAATCGGCGCAGTGCCGGTGATGGAAAACGGCGAAATCGCCGGGATCTTCTCCGAACGCGACGTAATCTACAAACTGCGCGAACTGGGCGCCGACATGCTCGACATGCCGCTCGGTCACATCATGACCGCGCTGCCTGTGACCATCGAGCCCGAAACCTCGGTCATGGCGGCGCTGTCGCTGATGACCCGCCGCCGCATTCGCCACCTGCCCGTGGTGAAGAACGGGCGCATGGTCGGGTTCGTATCGATCGGCGATCTGGTGAAATACCGGATCGACAAGATCGAGAACGAGGCTGCCGCGATGCGGGATTACATCCAGACGGCGTAAGGGCTTCGACAGGCTCAACCTGAGCGGAGTTGGAGGTGTGGCACCACGTCCGCTCACCCTGAGCCTGTCGAAGGGTCACCCCGAGCTTGTCGAAGGGTCAGGCCGCGCCTACATCGGACGCATGGAACAGCAGACCGTGACTCTCAGCCCCTCGGCCGCCGCGCGCGTCGCCGCGATCGCGAGCAAGCAGGGCAAGCCCGCAATCCTGCGGCTTGCCGTCGAAGGCGGGGGCTGCTCGGGCTTCCAGTACAAGTTCGGCCTCGCCGACGCCCCCGACGCGGACGACAGCGTGGCCGAGACCGACGGGGTGAAGCTCCTTGTCGACTCGGTCAGCCTCGACCTCGTCCAGGGTTGCGTCGTCGACTTCGTGGAGTCGCTGGGCGGCGCGGCGTTCCGGGTGGAAAACCCGAATGCCGCCGCAGGCTGCGGCTGCGGGTCCAGCTTCTCGGTATGAGGATCTCCACCTTCAACATCAACGGCGTCAAGGCACGCCTGCCCCGTCTGCTCGAATGGCTCGAGGAAACCCGTCCCGCCGTCGCCTGCCTGCAGGAGATCAAGACGCAGGACGAAGGCTTCCCGATCGCCGAGTTCGAGAAGCTGGGCTACAAGGGCATCTGGCACGGCCAGAAGGGCTTCAATGGCGTCGCCATCCTCGCCGACGGGGAAATGCCCGTCGAAGTCCAGCGCGGCCTCGATGGCGAGCCCGAGGACGAACATTCGCGTTATCTTGAGGCGCAGGTCTTCGGTGTGCGGATCGTGTGCATCTACCTGCCCAACGGCAATCCGGTGCCCGGCCCCAAGTTCGACTACAAGCTGCGCTGGATGGAACGCCTGCGCCGCCGCATGGACGTGATCAAGGCCGAGGAAGTCCCTGCGATCATCACCGGCGACTACAACGTCATCCCGACCGACCGCGACGTCTGGACGCCCTCTGCAATGGCCTCCGACGCGCTGATGCAGCCGGAATCCCGCGACGCCTACTTCCGCCTCCTCGGAGGCGGCTGGACCGACGCGCTCGCCACGCACAACCCGCGCGGCGGGGTGTGGACCTACTGGGACTATCAGGCAGGCGCCTGGCAACGCGACCACGGCTTCCGCATCGACCACTCGCTGCTCTCGCCCGAACTGGCGGACCGGCTGGCGGCGTGCGGTGTCGACAAGGTTCATCGCGGGCGGGAAAAGGCCAGCGACCATGCGCCTGTGTGGGTCGAACTGAAGGCCGCCTGAAACAAAAAATCCTCCCCGTCGCGAAGCGATGGGGAGGGGGACCGCCGACGAAGTCGGTGGTGGAGGGGAAATAACCCCTCCGTCAGCCCTGCGGGCTGCCACCTCCCCATTCCTACGGAACAGGGAGGATCAGCAA
>NZ_BAAILP010000238.1:7317-28883 GCF_054589055.1 Novosphingobium sp. 11B
GCGCGGCGACACGCGCTTGGCGTGGAAGAACAGCGCACCCTTGGCCTTGCTCTTCCAGGCGCCGTCCTCGGCGATCTGGGCGATGGCGACGGCTTCCTGCCAGCTGGGCGAATTCTCGCGCACGGCAGGCATCGAGCGGCCGCGGATGAACGAGAACTGCGAGGGCTGGTAGACCACGCCGCAATAGCTCGTCGGGAAGCGGCCCGACTTGGTGCGGTTGACGATCACACGGCCCACGGCAAGCTGGCCTTCCAGCGATTCACCGCGTGCTTCGAAGTAGATCGCGCCGGCAAGGCAGCGCATATCGCGCGACATGTCATCCGGCGTCTCCTGCTGAGACACCAGTTCCTGAAGGGAATCCGCATCGGGGGCGTCTGCTTCCTCGGTCTCGGTCTCGGCGGCGGGAAGCGCCTGTACGACCGGTTCGGAAACGAACTGCGGGGCGGGCTTCGTTTCTACCAGCGTCGGAATGAAATCCGATGCGGCGGCGCCCGAGCCCGTGGCGCCTAGAAGAGCGGTGAGAACCGTCGCGGCCAGCGCAATCGCGCTCGCCCACTCAACTTTCTTTCGCATTCAAACTTGATCAAAGGCGGTGAACCGGTCCGACACAGGCTGGAACGGAATGCCACGAAGTGACGTTCTGTTTCCGTCGAGCCTGCCGACGATTCCCCGTCTGCGTGCTAGCCGGACAAGCCGAAGTGCTGTCCGAGCCGCTTTCGCGTCAGTGAAGGGGGCCTTTAGGCTGTGGGCCGGGCAAGTCAACCCGCACCGGGTCAGGCCCCGATGAAGCGTTCGGCGTCTGCGCCATCGAGTTCGACGATCCACACGTCGGGGTCCTGACGCTTGCGCCGGTCGAGGTACTCCTGAAATTCGAACGGGTTTTCAGGATCCTGAGTCTTGGAGCAGCGCCAGCGCCGGGTGCCGTCGAGCTCCGGCATCCGTTCATGAAGGCGCACATTCGATCCGTTGTGCGAAAGAACGACAAGGATCGTCCCGGCGTCCTGTTCGCCTTTCGCCAGCACCGTCGCGAATCCGCCCTCGCCATTGACGCGGCGAATCAGTGCGGAAACCTCGAGATGAGCGGGGAGGCGGGAATCCATCAGGCTTGCGGAATCGAATAGCCGGGCAGGCTGGAGAGCGCGATGCGCGATCGCATGAACGTTCCCGTGCCGCGCCCGCATTCCTCGCCGTCCTCGTCGATCAGCCAGGACTCGGCCACCAGCACGCGGCGGCGACCGCTTACCCAGCGGCCCTCGCACACGATACGGCCGCCCTTGATGGGCTTGGACAAGTGCAGGTTGAACGAGGTCGTCAGCAGGAAGCGATCGGTGACGTGAGTGTTGGCGGCGTAAAAAGCCGCATCGTCGAGCATCTTGAAATAGATGGTCCCGTGCGCCGCACCGGCCGCATGGAAACAGTCGGGCTCGACCAGGAACGTGATGCGCGCATGCCCGTCGCCGACGATTTCCAGCTTCGAGCGGAACATCTGGTTGATGGGGGCGGAGGCATAGAGCCCCTCCAGCGCGCGCCAGTGGAGCCCGGCGCCGCCCTGACTCTGGCCTTCGGCAGTGTCTTCAGGCGGCATCGCGGTCGATGACGTTGCTCAGCAGGCTGTAGAGCGCTTCGGTGCCCGGAGCGGCCAGCAGAGCTTCGTGCATGCGCTCGTCACGCATCATGCGCGAGATCGCCGCCAGAGCATGAAGATGTGTCGCGCCCGCGCCTTCGGGGGAGAGCAGGCCGAACACGAGGTCGATCGGCACGCCGTCCGCGGCTTCGAATTCGACCGGGGAAGCGAGGCGCATGAACACGGCAACGGGACGCGTCAGCCCGGCCATGCGTGCATGGGGGATGGCGATGCGTCGCCCGAACCCGGTGCTGCCAAGCTGCTCACGCTCGGTGATGCGCGCCAGCACGGCCTGATGGTCGAGACCATAGACCGAAGCGAACCGAGCCGCGAGGCGGTCCAGGATGATGTCCTTGCTGTCCGCGTCGAGGGTGATGACAGCCTCGGGCGCCAGCGAAAAAAGCCCACTCATTGCGTTTCTGATACTTGACCGGTTGCCAACATTGCATGCTCCGAAACCCCCGGCGGAAAACCGGGGGTTCGTTTCTTCCTCTCGTTGCGATCAGAAGCTGTGCGCGAAAAGCGTCAGTGCGGTTCGACCCAGCCGATCGACCCATCACCGCGGCGGTAGACCATATTATGCCGCCCGGTGCCAGCATTTTTGAAGAAGAGAGCCGTAGTATTGCGCAAGTCGAGCATCATTACCGCGTCCGAAACGGTGGCTTCGGGAACGTCCACCCGGGTTTCGGCGATGACCACGGGGGCGTCGGCTTCGAGGTCGTCCGTGTCGTTGTCTGCGACGTTCTCCTCGAAGATCGTGTAGGCGGCGTCCTCGGCCGCATTGGCATGGGCCGTCTGTTCGGAGCGGTCCTTCAGGCGGCGCTTGTAGCGGCGCAGCTGCTTGTCGATCTTCTCGGCGGCCTGATCGCAGGCGACATGCGCGTCCTGCGCCATGCCGCTGCCCTTGAGCACGAGGTTCTGCATCACGTGCATGATGATGTCGCACTTGAACGCCCCCGCCGGCGCTCGGCCGAAAGTGACGTGAGACGACAGCGCCCGGTTGAAATACTTCTCGATGATCGCCGTGAGCTTGTCGTTGGCGTGGACCTGCAGGGCCTCGCCGGTTTCGACCTGGTGACCAGAGACGCGGATATCCATGGGCGTTTCTCCTTAGACTTAGAGTTCAGGCACCCCAGAGCGGGGTATCGACCGACTTGAGAAACTCTGCGTGCGCAGAGAGTTCCGCCTCGGTAGCCGCGTGGGGACGCGGCTGACGGAAAATACGGTTCTTCGTGTTGAGAACCTTGATTTCCGTCACGATCTCAGTGGTTTCTGCAGAAAGTTCGAGGCCGATCTGACGGCCTCCCCGCAGTTCCACGTAAACTTGGGCAAGCAATTCGGAGTCGAGCAGCGCGCCGTGCTTGGTGCGGTGGCTGCGGTCGATCCCGTAGCGACTGCAAAGCGCGTCGAGCGAGAGCTTGGCGCCGGGATGGCGCACTTTGGCGAGCGCCACGGTATCGACCATGCGCTCACGCGAAACCTCGGGAAGCCCGCATAGCTTCAGCTCGGCGTTGATGAAGTTGAAGTCGAAGTTGGCGTTGTGCGCGACCATCGCGCTGTCCTCGATGAAGTCGAGGAATTCCTGCGCGCAGGCTGAGAACAGCGGCTTGTCGGCGAGGAAGGCGTCGGACAGGCCGTGCACCGCCTCTGCCTCCGCGGGCATGCCGCGCTCGGGGTTGAAATAGGCGTGGTAGGTGCGCCCAGTCACCACCCGGTTGACCATCTCGATGCAGCCGATTTCCACCATGCGGTCCCCGTTTTTCGGGTCGAAGCCGGTCGTTTCGGTGTCGAAGATGATCTCTCTCATCCCTCTCCATATCTGCCTGTGCGCCCCCATGTGCAAGGGGCTGGAGCGGATTATTCGGCTCGCCTCAGCGCCTGCACGATACCGGCCACCTGTTCGCGGGTCGCATCGAGCGTAGTGCCGGTGTCGATCACGTAGTCGGCACGCGTGCGCTTCTCGGCATCGGGCACCTGAAGTGCCAGAATCTGCTCGAATTTTTCCGCAGTCATGCCCGGCCGCGCGAGCACCCGGCGGCGCTGTTCCCCGGCCGGGGCGGACACTACCGCGACGGCATCGAGGCCCTTTTCGCTGCCCTTTTCGTAGAGCAGCGGAATGTCGAAGACGACCAGCGGCGCCTCGGCATTGTCCCGCAGGAAGTCCCCCCGCATCGCCGCGACGGCGGGGTGGACGATTCGCTCCAGAGTCACGAGCTTGTCCTTGTCCTGGAACACGACGGCACCCAGCAGGGGTCTAACGACACCTGACGCATCCGTAGTGCCGGGAAAGGCCGCCTCGATCAGCGGCACCAGCGCGCCGTTCGGACCCTGCAGTTCATGGACCGCCGCATCGGCATCGAACACCGGCACGTCGAGGTCGCGCAGCATCTGCGCGACCGTCGACTTGCCCATGCCGATCGATCCGGTGAGGCCCAGAATTTTCACGACAGAATCAGCTCGCGCAAAGCGGCGTCGCGGTCGCGGGGAGGGCGGGCGCCGAAGAAATGCGTGAACGCTGAGTCCGCCTGACCGATCAACATGGCGAGGCCGTCCACCGTCTCGAACCCGGCGCCGCGTGCATCCTGCAGGAACTGCGTGTCGAGCGGACTGGTGACGATATCGTAGACCACGCTGCGCGGCGGCGCGTGGCTGAAGTCGAAGGCCAGCGGCGGCTGCCCGGTCATGCCGAGCGGGCTGGCGTTGACGACGAGGTCGAAGCACTGCTCGCGGTCGTCGAAGGCGAAGTCGGTGGCATCGGCGAAGTGGTCGAGGCCGATGGCGTGGTGCTCGCCGCCCGGCGCGAGTTCGTCGAGCATGGCGCGCGCCTTGGCCGGATCGCGGCCCGCGAGGACGATGACGAAGTGCTCGTTGGCCAGCCCCGCGATGATCGCCCGCGCCGCGCCGCCGGTGCCGAGGATGCGGGCCATGCGGAAGAGGTGCGTCTTCGCCAGTTCATCGCGCACCGGCTCCAGGAATCCCGGCGCGTCGGTGTTGTAGCCGGTGAGGGTGCCGTCGGACTCGCGCACGACGGTGTTGACCGCGCCGATCTGCGCAGCGAGGGGGTCGAGCCGGTCCATCAGCGGCAGGATCGACAGCTTGTGCGGCATCGTCACGTTGCAGCCGCGCCAGTCGGGATCGGCGCGGCGCTTCGCGAGATAGTCGCCGAGGTCCTCCAGCTTGACGAGGCAGTGGTCGTAGCGGCCTTCGATCCCCAGCTCGGCAAGCCAGAAATTGTGGATCGCGGGCGACTTGGACTGCGCGATCGGATCGCCGATCACTTCGGCATAGCGTGTCATCGCGTCAGGACTCCCAATCCGCGCAGCGCCGCCTGCACCTTGAGCAGCGGCATGCCGAGGATCGTGAAATAGTCGCCGTCGATCTTCTCGAACAGCTGCACGCCGCGTCCCTCGATCCGGAAGACGCCGACGCAGGCACCGACTTCGGGCCATTCCGCGTCGAGGTAGCTCTCGATGAAGGCATCGGACAAATCCGCGACAAGCAGCTGCGCCACCGCATTCTCCGCCCAGAGCACTTCGCCATCGCGCACGAGGGCAGCCGCGCTGTGCAACTCCATCACCTTACCCGAGAAGAAGCGCAGATGCTCGGCCGCGTTCTCCCGGCTGGCGGGCTTGTCGAACCGCCGCCCACCGCAGGACACGAGGGAATCGCTACCGAGCACGACCGCACCCGATGTTTCACGTGAAACATTCAGGGCCTTTGCCTTCGCAAGTTCCAACGCGACTTCGGGCGCGGAGGCATCGCCGAGCGCCGCCTCTATCCCGCGTTCGTCGACATGGGCGGGCTGGGCGCGGTAGGCGATGCCCGCCGCTTCGAGCATGGCGCGGCGCGAGCCGCTCTGGGATGCAAGAACGATCATGGAAAACTCTGCTAGATGGGCTTCGGGCCGACCTGCCCGGTCTGGCCCGCCGCCTTGCGTTCGTTATAGAGGTTGATCACCGCCGCGGCGGTCTCCTCGATCGAGCGGCGGGTGACGTCGATCACCGGCCAGGAATTGTCCGCGAACATGCGCCGCGCATATTTCAGCTCGCTCTCCACCGCGTCGGTCGCGACATAGTCGGTGTCGGGCGACTGGCTGAGCGAGAGCAGGCGGTTGCGGCGGATCTGGATCAGCCGGTCGGGCGCGGTCGTCAGGCCGACCACCAGCGGATGGCGCAGCCCGAACAGCATCTGCGGCGGCGGGCTTTCGACGACGATCGGGATGTTCGCCACCTTGTACCCGCGATTGGCGAGATAGATCGAGGTCGGCGTCTTGCTGGTGCGCGACACCCCGGCGAGCAGGATATCGGCTTCCTCCCACTCTTCCCACAACACGCCGTCGTCATGGGCGATGGTGAACTGGATCGCATCGACGCGCGCGAAATAGGCGTCGTCGAGCCGGTGCTGGCGGCCCGGACGTCCCTTCGCCTCCTGCCCCAGCAGCGCCTCGAGCGCGTCGGTCACCCCGTCGAGCACCGCGATCGCTGGCAGGCCGAGTTGCTGGCACCTCTCTTCGAGGCGCCCGCGCGTCTCCTCGTTCACCAGGGTGAAGAAGACGAGGCCCGGGTTCGCGGAAATCTCGCCCATGATCCGATCGAGGTGCTGCTGCGAGCGGACCATCGGCCAGAAATGCCGCAGGACTTCACCGTCATCGTCGAACTGCGCGAGAGCCGCCTTGGCGATCATCTCCAGCGTTTCGCCGGTGGAATCTGACAGGAGGTGCAGGTGGAAACGCGCCATGCCGGCTCAGGGCCTCCGAAGGGCAAGGGGTGTGGATATGTGGCGGCATAAACCATGGGAGGAGCCCGGTGACAACTCGGTGAAAACTCCTCAGCGGCATTTCCTGCCCGCTATGGGGATTCACCGAGTCAGTTTCTGGACAGGCGGGCCGACTCTTCCCACACCCTGTGGACAAGGCGAACAACCTTTCGTTGACTCACTCTCGTCCAAGAGTCGCATCTGACTCTTCAATCTGTTCATCCGGGGGTAAATCGGGCAAGGCGAGCCAATCCCCGATATCCACAGGGCCAACAGACTCCATCATCCTTATATAAAATTTCTATTTTTTTTGTTGGGACGTGACGCGATGCCCGGAATCCTCCTCGAAACTCTGCGCGGAAACAACGCGCGCAGGCGGCCGCTGTGGCTCATGCGCCAGGCCGGCCGCTACTTGCCCGAATACCGCGAGTTGCGCGCCGAAAAGGGCGGTTTTCTCGCGCTCGTCTACGATACGGACGCCGCCGCCGAGATCACCCTGCAGCCGATCCGCCGTTTCGGCTTCGATGGCGCCATCCTGTTCTCCGACATTCTCATCGTACCTTACGCGATGGGGCAGGACCTCCAGTTCCTCGCCGGAGAGGGGCCGAAACTGACTCCCCGGCTTGTGGACAATGCGCTGGAGGGGCTGACTCAGGTGCCTGAGCGTCTTTCGCCGATCTACGAGACCGTGCGGAAGGTTCGCGCCCAGCTTGATGACGACAAGACGATGCTCGGTTTCGCCGGTTCGCCCTGGACCGTCGCGACCTACATGGTGGCAGGCGAGGGGAGTCGCGACCAGCACGACACCCGCGCCATGGCCTATCGCGATCCGGGCGCCTTCGAAGCAATCATCGATGCGGTGATTCAGGTGACCGTGGAATACCTGTGCGGCCAGATCGAGGCCGGCGCCGAAGCGGTGCAGCTGTTCGATTCATGGGCAGGCAGTCTCTCGCCCGCGCAGTTCGAGCGCTGGGTGATCGCCCCCAATGCCGCGATCACCGCTGCCGTGAAGGCGCGTCACCCCGAGACTCCGATCATCGGCTTCCCGAAGGGCTCGGGCGAGAAACTTCCCGCCTATGCCCGCGAAACCGGAGTCGACGCGGTCGGAATCGACGAGACCATCGACCCGATCTGGGCCGCGCGCGAACTTCCCCAAGGGCTGCCGGTGCAGGGCAATCTCGATCCGCTGCTCCTGCTGGCGGGCGGCGAGGACCTCGACCGGCAGGCCCGCGCGGTGCTTGACGCTTTCGCGGACCGTCCCCACGTGTTCAACCTCGGCCACGGCATCGGCCAGTTCACCCCGATCGCGAATGTCGAGCAGTTGCTGGCGATCGTTCGCAGCTGGGAGCGTTGAGTCTCGGTTGAGACTGGCATGACGACGCGCTAAAGGGCTTCCACCATGGCAATTCTCGCAAGTCTCTATCCCTGGCTCAAGGCCGGGCACGTCATCTTCGTGATCTTCTGGATGGCGGGGCTGTTCATGCTGCCGCGCTATTTCGTCTATCACCAGGAGAGCGATCCCGGCTCGGCGGAAGAAGCGCGCTGGGTCGATCGCGAGGCGAAGCTGCGGTCGATCATCCTGACGCCCTCGATGGTGCTCACGTGGGTTCTGGGGGTGCTTACAGCGCTTTCGATCGGTGCGTTCGACCAAGGGTGGCTTCATGCAAAGTTGCTCTTCGTGGTGGCTCTCTCGGGCTATCACGGCTGGCTGGTCGGCTATGCGAAGAAGCTGGCGCGCGGCGAGCGGCCGCTGACCGGCAAGAAGCTGCGCCTGCTGAACGAGGTTCCGGGCCTGGCGGCGGTGGTGATCGTCATTCTGGTGGTCGTGAAGCCGTTCTGAACGGAGTGAAGTGATGATCGTTTCCCTGCTTGCCGCCGCGTTGTCTCTCTCCGCGCTGCCGCAGGCAGATCAGGACGATCTTCACTGTCTGGCCTATCTCTCGGTTGCGGCCGGGAAGGTGCAGGGGGACTTGCGGACGAAAGTGGACGGCGGCGCGCTGTACTACTTCGGCCGGATTCAGGCGCGTTCCCCGCAACTGGACATCACTGCCGCGCTGGACGCGATCCTCGAGGCGCCGGGGTACGGGGCACAGACCTATCAGGCCGACAAGGCGCGCTGTCATGCCCAGCTGGACCCGCTCGCAGGGCAGTTCGAGGCGTGGAAGGACAAGTACGAGGGCGCTCGCTAGGCCCACCCCGCTGCGACTAGCTTCGCCTTCGGCTCGGCAAGTCTCGCTCCCCTCCTGCTTGCGGGAGGGGTTGGGGGTGGGCTTTCGCGCCTCGATTTCGATTCACCCCACCGGCCTGCCGCCCTGCGGATTGACTCGTTGACCGAGCCGCCGCGAATGCGTATCTGAGCGGCGTTCCGGCAACAGGGCGCGAGCCTTTGTCTCCTGCCTGGATCTGCTTTCCCCAAGCCCATCGATCCCGCCGGCCGACACTACAAATCCATCTGGAATTCACGAAAATGCATCTCAAAGAACTCAAGAAGAAGTCATCGGCCGAGCTGGTCGAAATGGCAGAGGAACTGGGCGTCGAAAGCGCCTCCACGCTGCGCCGCCAGGACCTGATCTTCGCCATCCTCAAGGAAGTGGCCGAAGACGGTGAGGAAATCATCGGACAGGGCACCATCGAAGTGCTGACCGACGGTTTCGGCTTCCTGCGCAATGCCGAGGCGAACTACCTCGCCGGCCCCGACGACATCTACGTCTCGCCGAACCAGGTCCGTAAATGGGGCCTGCGCACCGGCGATACCGTCGAAGGCGAAATCCGTGCCCCCAAGGAGGGCGAGCGCTACTTCGCCATCACCAAGCTGATGAGCGTCAACTTCGACGATCCCGACGCGGTGCGCCACCGCGTCAACTTCGACAACCTGACGCCGCTCTATCCGAACGAGCGCCTCCGCCTCGACTCCCTCGACCCCACGGTCAAGGACAAGTCGGCCCGCGTGATCGATCTCGTCTCGCCGCAGGGCAAGGGCCAGCGCGCGCTGATCGTGGCGCCGCCGCGCACGGGCAAGACCGTGCTGCTGCAGAACATGGCCAAGGCCATCACCGACAACCACCCCGAGGTGTTCCTCCTCGTCCTGCTCGTCGACGAGCGCCCCGAGGAAGTCACCGACATGCAGCGCAGCGTGAAGGGCGAGGTCATCTCCTCCACCTTCGACGAACCCGCGCAGCGCCACGTCCAGGTCGCCGAAATGGTGATCGAGAAGGCCAAGCGCCTCGTCGAGCACAAGCGCGACGTGGTCATCCTGCTGGATTCGATCACTCGTCTCGGCCGCGCCTACAACACCGTGGTGCCCAGCTCGGGCAAGGTGCTGACCGGCGGTGTCGATGCCAACGCCCTGCAGCGCCCCAAGCGCTTCTTCGGCGCCGCGCGCAACATCGAGGAAGGCGGCTCGCTCTCCATCATCGCCACCGCCCTGATCGACACCGGCAGCCGCATGGACGAAGTCATCTTCGAAGAGTTCAAGGGCACCGGTAACTCGGAAATCGTCCTCGACCGCAAGGTGGCCGACAAGCGCATCTTCCCGGCGCTCGACGTCGGCAAGTCCGGCACCCGCAAGGAAGAACTGCTCGTGGCGAAGGATCAGCTCACCAAGATGTGGGTCCTGCGCCGCATTCTCATGCAGATGGGCACCATCGATGCGATGGAGTTCCTGCTGGACAAGATGAAGGACTCCAAGACCAACGAGGACTTCTTCGCCACGATGAACCAGTAAGCGCCCGGGGAGACGATGTTGGATATCCTGACGATCCTTGCCGCAGCACCCCAAGCGGCAGGGGGTATCCAGAGCCCGGCGGAGATCTGGCACCACATCGTCACCGACTTTGCGAACATCGGCACCCCGGCGGCACTTTCCGCGTTCCTCCAGGTGCTGATGATCGACGTCGTCCTTGCGGGCGACAACGCGATCGTCGTCGGCGCACTGGCGGCGGGGCTCCCGGCAGACCAGCGCAAGAAGGTCATCGCCATCGGTGTCCTCGCCGCGCTGGTCCTGCGCATCGGCTTCGCGCTGGTGGTGACCTGGCTGCTGGGCATAGTCGGCCTCGTCTTCGCCGGCGGCCTGTTGCTGCTGTGGGTCGCGTGGAAGATGTACCGCGAACTGCACCATAGCCCGGTGGGCGAGCATTCCGTCGGCTCGCCCGAGATCGAGGGCGACGAACGCTCCGGTCTCGCGCCTTCCAAAAGCTTCGCTTCAGCCGCCATTTCGGTGGCGGTGGCGGACGTGTCGATGTCGATCGACAACGTGCTCGGCGTGGCCGGTGCCGCGCGGGAGCATCCCGGTATCCTCATCGTCGGCCTGATCGTTGCGGTGGCGATGATGGGCCTCGCCGCGAATTTCATTGCGCGGTACATCGAGCGGTATCGCTGGATCGGATGGGTCGGGCTTGTCGTGATCCTCTATGTCGCGGTCAAGATGATCTATGAGGGATGGACTGATCCAACCCTTGGAATTATCACGCTTTTTTGAGATTGAGAGATAAATCTGGGGCAGTGGCCCCAGATTTATCCTGCCTGCTTCTACGGAACCAGGATCGTAGATCCCGTCGTCGACCGACTCTCCAGAGCCCTATGCGCATCCGCTGCGTCCTTCAGAGCGAAGGTCTGCCCGATCTTCGGCTTCAGCACTCCCGAAGCAATCCGATCGAACAGCTTCTTCGCGCTCGCCGCCAGCAGTTCGGGCGTCGCTACATGGTCCGCCAGCGTCGGCCGGGTGACGTAGAGCGATCCCCCTCGCATCAAATCGAGCAATGCGATCGGCGGCACCGTGCCAGACGCATTGCCATAGCTGACCATCATCCCACGCTTGCGCAGCGAGGCGAGCGACGCCTCCCAGGTTGCGGCGCCGACGCCGTCGTAGACGACGTTGCACATGGCCCCGCCGGAGATGTCCCGTACCGCCTTGGGCAGTTCGGCAAAGGGGCAGTGCAGCGAGTGTTCTCCCGGCACTTGCGCGGCTTTCTCGGCGCTGCCCGAGTGTGCAATCACCGTCACGCCCTTGTCGAGCAGCCAGGGCACCAGCAGAGAGCCCACGCCCCCTGCCGCGGAATGCACGAGCGCGACGTCACCCGCCTTCGCGGGGAAGGTGTCTTCGGCCAGATAGCAGGAGGTCAGCCCCTTGAGCATCACGGCGGCGGCGATTTCGGGTGCGACGCCTTCAGGGATGCGCATGGCCTTGGCGGCGGGGATCGCGCGATGCGTGGCATAGGCCCCGCCGTTCTGCGTCGTGCCGACGCGGTCACCCACCGCGAGGTCGGCGACGCCTTCGCCCACTGCGACAATCCGCCCGACGCTCTCGGAGCCGAGGCTGATCGGCAGGGCATCGGGGTAGAGGCCCTTGCGATAGTAGGTATCGATGAAATTGAGCCCGACCGCTTCGGTCTCGATTACCACTTCGCCGGGAGCAGGCGACGGGATCGCGAAGTCCTCCCGCTCGATGACTTCCGGGCCACCGTGGGCGCGCACGATCATGCGATAGCTGTTGGTCATGTCCCGTCCTCTCAGCCGATGTGCGCGGCGAAGAAGGCTTCGGTGCGACCGTCGGCAAGTTCGGCGCCGGCCTCGTCGCGGCGCGCACCTATCTCGGCCGCGAAGCCATGGTCGAGCCCTTCGTAGTCATGCAGCGTGACCTTCGGGTGATCGTCCAGTCCGTCGTGCATCGCCTTCTGCGCTTCGGGGCTGACGAAATGGTCGGCGGTGGGGATATGCAGCATGAGGGGGCGGGCGATCGCGTGCTTCTCGTTCAGCATCTGGTCGATCATCACGCCGTAGTAGCCGACCGAGGCGTCGATGTCGGTCCGCGCGGCGGCCATGTAAGCGATCTTGCCGCCCATGCAGAAGCCGACGAAGCCGACTTTCTCGACCTGCTTCTCGCGGCGGATCCAGTGGATCGCGGCTTCGATATCGCGCATGCCGAGGTCGAAGTCGTGGCTCATCATATGGCCCAGCGCGGCCTGCATTTCCGCCTCGACGTAAGGGCTCAGTTCGATGCCGGGCTTCTGCCGCCAGAACGTGTCAGGGGCGACTGCGAGATACCCTTTCGCGGCCCACTGGTCGGCCTTGCGGCGGATGCCTTCGTCCACGCCGAAGATTTCCTGCTGCACGATGATCGCGCCGCGCGGTGTACCTTCGGGAGCGGCGACGTAAGCAGGGAAGGTGCCGTCACCGTCGAGGGTGGGAATCTCGGTGTTCGTGGCCATGTCTGTTCTCCTGTTCGCTTTGCGGCGAGTAAGGCACTTGGATTGGACTTTGCCAAGCGCATGTGTCAGTCATGCTGCGATAATTCAGCGGGAGCCGAGCGATGAAGGTCAATGTCGAGGTCGAATGCTCCCCTGAAGAGGCGCGCCGTTTCCTCGGCCTGCCCGACGTCACCCGTGCGAACGAGGCTTACGTCGATGCGCTGACCAACGCGATGCAGGGCACCACCAACTTCGACCAGATGAACGAGCTGGCCAAGCAGGTCGCGCCGATGGGGCAGATGGGGCTGAAGCTGTTTCAGCAGTTCCTCGAAAACGGCGTGGCCATGGCGATGAGCGGCGCCAAGCCAAAGAAGGGCGAGTAGCGTCCGCTTCGCCTCCCTGCTAGGGGAGGGCGGGCATATGGACGATACGATCTTCGCGCTTTCCAGCGGCTCTCCGCCTGCCGCCATCGCCGTAATCCGGATAAGCGGACCGAGAGCCGGCGAGGCGCTGTCCTGCCTTTCCGGAAGCATTCCGATACCGCGCCGCGCCAGCTACCGCGCCTTGCGTGTTTCACGTGGAACAGTGCTGGATCATGCGCTGGTCCTGTGGTTTCCCGGGCCGAACACGGCAACCGGCGAGGACCTGGCCGAACTGCATCTGCATGGTGGCAAGGCCGTCGTCGCTGCGGTCGAGGGGGCGCTGGCCGATCTTCCCGGTTTGCGCCGCGCCGTCCCAGGGGAGTTCACCCGCCGTGCCTTCGCCAATGGCCGCATCGATCTTGCCGAGGCCGAGGGGCTGGCCGACCTGCTCTCGGCCGAGACCGAACTGCAGCGGCGCAGCGCCATCGCCATGGCGGGCGGGGCCTTGTCCCGGCAGGTGGATGACTGGCGCATGCGAGTGCTCACCGCATCGGCGTCGGTGGAGGCGGTTCTCGATTTCGGGGATGAAGACGATGTCGCGGACGTCCCTGCCGACTTCATCGCTCGCATCGACGCCCTGGCGACCGAAGTGTCCGACTGGCTCTCGCGTCCTTGCGCGGAGACTCTGCGCGAGGGCTTTCGCGTGGTGCTGGCCGGTCCGCCAAACGCAGGCAAGAGCACCCTGTTCAATGCGCTGGTAGAGGACGAGGCGGCGATCACCGCGCCACTGGCCGGAACCACCCGTGACGTCCTGACGCGCGCCGTCGCCATCGGCGGCGTGCCGTTCGTCTTCGCCGACACTGCGGGTCTGCGCGACGAGACGGACGATGTGATCGAGGCGATCGGTATCGATCGCGCCCGTGCGGCGCTGGACCGTGCCGACCTCGTGCTGTGGCTTGGAGCGGCGGGGGAGGGGCCTGACGCGGCCTGGGAAGTGACCCCGCAGATCGACACACCCTCGGCTCGGCCGAACCCGGCTGCGCGCCATGCGATTTCAGCGGTGACCGGCGAGGGCCTCGATGCCCTGCGCGATGACCTTATCGAGACTGCGCGGCACGCGATGCCGCGACCCGGTGATGCGGCCCTCAATGCGCGGCAGCATGCGTTCCTGACCGATGCCGAACTGGCCTTGCGCGCGACACGGCATGAGACCGACCCCTTGCTGGTCGCGGAGTGCCTGCGCCGCGCGCGCGTGGCGTTCGACGGGCTCGTCGGTCGGGCGACGACCGAGGACATGCTCGACACTCTGTTCGGCCGTTTCTGCATTGGAAAATGAGCGATGTTCCACGTGGAACATGCCGAGGTGCTTTGACGTGAAATCCGCGACGCGGTAAGACGACGTCATGCACTCCTTCGATGTGATCGTGATCGGCGGCGGCCATGCCGGCTGTGAGGCGGCGGCAGTGGCCGCCCGCATGGGCGCGCGCGTGGCGCTCGTCAGCTTCGACCTCGACGCGGTCGGGGCGATGAGCTGCAATCCGGCGATCGGCGGACTGGGCAAGGGCCATCTCGTTCGCGAGGTCGATGCCTTCGATGGACTGATCGCGCGAGCGGCGGACGCAGCGGCGATCCACTATCGCATGCTAAACCGGTCGAAGGGCAGTGCGGTTCAGGGCCCGCGCGTGCAGGCGGATCGCGTACTGTTCAAGGCGGCGATCCAGCGGCTGCTCAAGGAGCAGGGCGATCTCACGCTCGTCGCTGGTGAAGCGTCTGCGCTGGTGCTCGAAGGCGGCCGCACGGTCGGCGTCGATCTTGCCGACGGCACCCGGCTGAGCGCGCCCGCGACGATCCTGTGCACCGGCACGTTCCTCGGCGGCACGCTGTTCCGGGGTGAGGAGCGTCTGGTCGGCGGGCGCATCGGCGAGGCATCGGCGCAGCGGCTCGCCGCGCAGATGCGCGATGCGGCGCTGCCGATGGCGCGGCTCAAGACCGGCACGCCGCCCAGGCTCGACGGGCGCACCATCGACTGGTCACGTCTGGGCGAGCAGCCTTCGGACGACGAGGCCTGGACCATGTCGCCGATAGAGCAGCGGCGCGCGGTGCCGCAGGTGTTCTGCGCGATCACCCGGACCAACCCGCGCAGCCATGACGTGATCCGCGCGAACCTCCATCGGTCCCCTCTGTTCTCCGGCGCGATCGGGGCGCAGGGGCCGCGCTACTGTCCCTCGATCGAGGACAAGATCCACCGCTTCGCCGACCGCGACGGGCATCAGATCTTTCTGGAGCCCGAGGGGCTGACGACGCACCTCGTCTATCCCAATGGCATCAGCACCTCTCTTCCTGCCGATGTGCAGCTGGAAATGCTGCGCACAATGGACGGGCTGGAGACGGTGGAAATGGTCGTGCCGGGCTATGCCGTAGAGTACGACCACATCGATCCGCGCGCCTTGCGGACCAGTCTGGAACTGCGCGAGATTCCCGGCCTCTATTGCGCGGGCCAGATCAACGGCACGACCGGATACGAGGAAGCAGCCGCGCAGGGTCTGGTCGCCGGGCTTCATGCTGCGGCTTCTGTGCTCGGCCGCGATGCGCCTGCGCTCGACCGGGCGAACAGCTACATGGCCGTGATGGTCGACGACCTTACGCTGCACGGCGTCAGCGAGCCTTACCGCATGTTGACCGCGCGCGCGGAGTATCGCCTGCGTCTGCGCGCCAACAATACGACGACCCGTCTGACGCCTTTGGCAATCGAGGCCGGGGCCGTGACCGCTGCGCGCCGGGACTGGTTCGCTCGCCGCGAGGAGGCGAGGGCGGCTCTGGGCCAGGCGTTCGATGCGCCCTTGGCCTCGACTGAACTGGCGGCGGCGGGACTGCCGGTTCGCTCCGATGCCGGGCGTCTGCCGTTGCGCGAATGGTTGCGCTTCGGCGGCGTCGATATTGCGGGACTGTCGCCGTGGATCGAACCCGCGCTTCGCGCCGACGCCGATCTCGTCGAGGAGATGGCCGAGGACGCGGCTTATGCGCCTTACCTTGAAAGGCAGGAGCGCGAACTGCGGGACTTGCGCGCCAGCGAAGCGCTGAGCCTCGGCGACGATTTTCCTTACGACCGGATCGCCGGCCTCTCCCGCGAGATGGTTGAGCGGCTGACCAGGGCGCGTCCCGCGACCCTGGCGGCAGCAGGACGGATTCCGGGAATCACTCCGGCGGCGCTGGCGGCGCTGCTTGTCCATGCCCGCAGGGAGGCCGCGTGATCACGACCGAAGACGAGGCGCGCGAATGGCTGCGTGCGCTGCCAGAATGCGACGCGGTGGCAATGGAGCGACTGGAACTGCTCGTCGCCATGCTGGCGGAAGAGAACCAGCGCCAGAACCTCGTATCGGCCGCCAGTCTAGATCAGGTCTGGCTGAGGCATATTGTCGATAGCGCGCAGTTGCTGCCGCATGTTCCACGTGAAACATCGACGCCCTGGATGGACCTTGGAACCGGCGCGGGATTTCCAGGGCTGGTGATCGCGGCGCTTCGGCCCGAATGCGAAGTGGTGATGGTCGAATCGCGCGCGCGGCGAATCGAATGGCTCGACCGCGCGCGAATCGCGATGGGACTGACTCGTGCCTCGATTGCCGGACAACGCCTCGAACTGGTCGAAAGTCGTCAGGCGGCCGTCATCTCCGCGCGTGCTTTTGCGCCTCTCGACAAATTGCTGACGTTATCCGCGCGATTTTCCACAAGTGACACCGTGTTCCTGTTGCCCAAAGGGCGGTCTGCCGGTCAAGAATTGCAGGACCTTCGCAAGTGGCGGCATGTGTTCCACGTGGAACAGTCCCTGACGGACCCGCAGGCGGGCATCATTGTCGGCACCCTTGCCGACGGGAAGGGTAAGATCGGGTGATTCGCATTGCCATCGCCAACCAGAAAGGCGGCGTCGGAAAGACGACGACGGCAATCAATGTCGCGACCGCGCTTGCCGCTACCGGGTGGAAAACACTCCTGATCGACATCGACCCGCAGGGCAACGCATCCACGGGAATCGGGGTGGGGGCCTCGGAACGCGGAGCGTCGTCCTACGACGTGCTCGTCGACAAGGTGCCGGTGTCGCAGTGCGTCATGCCGACGCGGATTCCGAATCTCGATTTGTTGCCCGCAACGGTGGACTTGTCCGGGGCCGAGGTCGAACTGGTCAGCGCCGACGACCGCGCGCATCGCCTGCAGCGCACGCTGACCCCGGACCTCGGCTACGACGTCTGCCTGATCGACTGCCCGCCCTCGCTGGGCCTGCTGACGCTCAACGCGCTCAATGCCGCCGATACCCTGCTGGTGCCGCTGCAGTGCGAGTTCTTCGCGCTCGAGGGGCTTAGCCAGCTGCTGCAGACGGTGGAGCGTGTGCAACAGCGCTTCAACCCCGATCTTGGCATCATCGGCATCGCGCTGACCATGTACGACCGCCGCAATCGCCTGACCGAGCAGGTTTCCGACGACGTGCGATCGGTGCTGGGCAAGCTGGTGTTCGAGACCGTCATTCCGCGCAACGTGCGCCTCTCCGAAGCGCCGAGCCATGGGGTTCCGGCGCTCATCTACGATCACGCCTGCGCCGGCAGCCGCGCCTACATGGCGCTCGCGCGCGAGCTGATCACCCGATTGCCCGAAAAGAGGAAAGCGGCATGAACGACGACTCCATCGTGCGCTTCAGCGTACCCCAGCCCAAGGCGGGCGGGCAGAAGCCCAAGGGTCTTGGCCGTGGCCTCGGCGCGCTGCTGGGCGAAAGCCGACGCGAGGAGCCGGTCCCGGCGACGGGCGAGGGCGGCACGGTCGCGCCGACGCGCGGTGGTCTGGCGGTGCTGTCGATCTCCGACATCAAGCCCGATCCGCATCAGCCGCGTCGCTATTTCGAGGAATCGGCGCTGGAGGAACTCGCCGCGTCGATCGCGCAGCGCGGGGTGATCCAGCCCATCATCGTGCGCCCTCTCGATAACGGCCGTTACCAGCTGGTCGCCGGTGAGCGTCGCTGGCGTGCGGCGCAGAAGGCGCAGCTTCACGAGATTCCGGCGCTGGTCCGAGAATTGTCCGACCGCGAGGTCATGGCGCTGGCGCTGATCGAGAACCTCCAGCGCGAGGACCTCAACCCGATCGAAGAGGCGCGGGCCTACAACCGCCTTGCTGAACTGGAGGGCATGACTCAGGCCGAGATCGCCCGGATGGTCGACAAGAGCCGCAGCCATGTCGCCAATTTCCAGCGCCTGCTCGCTCTGCCCGACGGCGTGATCCTGCTGGTCGAGAAGGGCGACTTGTCGATGGGCCATGCCCGCGCCCTGATCGGCTGCGACGAGGCCGAGGACATTGCAGTGGCTGCCGTCTCCAAGCAGATGTCGGTGCGCGACGTGGAAAAGCTGGTGCGCAAGAAGCAGCGCGGCGACGTGGCGCCCCGCCGCTCGGCACGCGCGGCGCGCAGTGGTTCGGAGGATGCGGACATCGCGGCGGTGCAGAACCACCTCGAGGAATTCCTCGGCCTGCCGGTGAAGATCAGCGCCGATGCCGACCCTTCGACCGGCACCGTGACGATCCGCTACGCGACGCTCGATCAGCTCGATCTGATCTGCCAGCGCCTGACCGGCGGCGCGATCTGAACTTTCGTCATTGCGCGTAAAACGAAGGAACCCAGGGCAGCTTAGGCCGTCCTGGGTTCCTTCGTTTCGGCACGGCCGATTTACTTGATCGGCACCCGCTTGTCGGGGACGATCTTCACGCGCTTGTCCGGGACCACCTTGCTGCGGCGGGGGATGACGCGGCGGGCAGGGCGGACCGGCACGTCCTCGTAGACGTATTCGACGGTCTCGGTGCAGTTCGGCTTGGGCTGGGCGACCGGGACCATCATCATGGGCTGGCCCATGCAGCAACCCTGCGCCGGGTAGCCGTAGGCGGGGTAATAGCCCTGCGGCGCGTAACCGGGGTAAGCGCCGCCACGCTCGTAGTGGGCATAATAGTCGTCGAGATAGGCTTCGCACTCGTCGCGGTTGCGGCCGCGATCCTCGGCCTTGTCGATGGCGGCTCCGGCGACGGCGCCTACGGCTGCGCCTGCTACGGTGCCAACAGTGCGATTGCCCCGCCCGGCGATGCGGTTGCCCGCAACGCCTCCGACCAAGCCGCCGATGACCGCGCCACCGACGCCGGAATCGCGCGAGGACAGGCGCTGACGGCAATCCGCGAGCCAGGCTTCGCGTGGATCGTAGCCGCGCCCGTCATAGCCCTGATCATAACCGTAGGGACGGGCTTCGGAATCGCCGTGCGGGCCATCATGGGCGAGCGCCGGTGATGCGGCTAAGGACAGCGTCGCGATGACGACGGCATGCAGGGGAAGACGCATCAAGGGCACCCTTTCGCGAGAAACGCGGGGCGATGAAAGTCAGCCCCGTCAGTTAACGCGAAATTTAGCATCGTGATCCGCGCAAAACCAAGCGTCTTGCGCGGATGTGCTGTCGGTGTCCCGTTTTGGTGCGGGCTCAGATGGCCAGAGATCAGATGGCTAGGGAGGCGACCTGTGCGAGAAGCTGCATCCCGGCAGCGTCCTCGTCATCGAAGCGGCCCGGCGTGGGGCTGTCGAGATCGATCACCGCAATGACCTTGCCGTCGCGCAGAACCGGCACCACGAGTTCGGAGCGGCTGTCGGCGTCGCAGGCGATGTGGCCGGGGAAGGCATGGACGTCGGGCACGACCTGCGTGGTGCCGAGCGCCGCCGCCGTACCGCATACACCGCGGCCGAAGGGGATGCGGATGCAGGCGGGCTTGCCCATGAACGGGCCGAGCACCAGTTCGTCCTCCACCGTGCGATAGAAACCGGCCCAGTTGAGGTCGGGCACGAACTGCCAGATCACCGCCGCCAGATTGGCCATGTTGGCGATGGGATCGGGCTCTCCCTGCACCAGCGCATCAGCGGCGCGGGCGAGGGCGCTGTAGAGTTCGGGCTTGGGGAGATCGGCGTCTGCGGCAAAGTCGTACATGCCGCGCATTTAGCGCAAGTCTTTGTTGTCGGCCAGCCGGTGCGGCTCTATCTCTTGGCGCATGAATCCGATCGTCAAGAAGACCGCCATCGCCTCCGCCGTGATCGTCCTGGCTGCCGCCGGGTTCGTGTACTGGGGCCTGAACTCCAACACCTCGGAGCTGCCGAGCGATGCGACGGCAGGCAAGAACCCGCAGCTGGTCGAACCCAAGGCGCAGTGGATACCCAGCATCAAGCTCGCCAAGCCGGTGGGCTGGGCTGCGGGCGAGGCACCCAAGGCGGCTCAGGGACTGACGGTTGCTCGCTTCGCGGAAGGGCTCGATCATCCGCGCACCATGCTCACGCTGCCCAACGGCGACGTGCTGGTGTCGGAGACGAATGCTCCGGCCGGGAACAAGCCGGGTGGGATCACCGGCTTCGTCATGGGCCTGATGTTCAACCGCGTCGGCGCCGGGGAGGCTTCGCCCGATCGCATCGTGCTGCTGCGTGACGCCGACGGCGACGGCAAGGCCGAACTGAAGACGACGCTGCGCAGCGAGGACATGCACTCGCCCTCCGGCCTCGCCTACCGCGACGGCAAGCTCTACGTGGCGAACCACGACAAGGTGCTGGAATTCGCCTTTACGCCCGGCCAGACCAAGCTGGAGGGCCGGCCGCTGCGCACGATGATCGACCTGCCGCCCGCCGGTAACCACTGGATGCGCAACCTGCTCCTGAGCGAAGACGGTAAGCATCTCTACGTCGCGGTCGGCTCTGCCAGCAACGTTGCCGAGAACGGCATGGAGGAAGAGACCGGCCGCGCGATGATCTGGGAGGTCGACGTGCAGACCGCCCGCCGCCGCCAGTTCGCGGTGGGCATGCGCAATCCCAACGGTCTGGGCTGGAACCCCTCGACCGGCGAGATGTGGGCGACGGTGCAGGAGCGCGACATGCTTGGCCCGGATCTCGTGCCGGACTACCTCACCAATGTGCCGGTCGGCGCGCAGTACGGTTGGCCGTGGGTCTACTGGAAGGACACCTTCGACGAACGCGTCCAGTGGCCGATGCAGACTTACATGATCGAATATACCCGCAAGCCCGAATATGCACTCGGCGCTCATGTCTCGGCGCTGGGGCTGACTTTCGCCAATGGCGGCAACCGCATGGGCAAGGGCTATGAGAACGGCGTCTTCATCGCTCGCCACGGTTCGTGGAATCGCCGTCCCTCGGCGGGCTACGACGTGGTGTTCATTCCCTTCGACGCCAACGGCAATCCGAAGGACGTGAAGCCGCAGCCGGTGCTCACCGGGTTCCTCAAGGACAACGGCGATACCCACGGCCGTCCCACCTGGGTCACGTGGGACAAGGGCGGCGCGCTGCTCGTCAGCGACGACACGGCGGGGATCGTCTGGCGCGTGGTGTCGCCGGGGGCGCAGCCGTCACCGGCGATCAAGCCCGTCGTTACCGAACACATGAAGCCGCGTGAGGACATCAAGGACCCGACTTCTCCGGAAGAGGCGGCGAAGTTGATGGGTGGATTCCGGAAGGAAGACGATCGGCTGTTGCCGCAGTAATTAGAAGAGGAAGTCCTGGGGCCCCTTCGACAAGCTCAGGACTCCCAGACCCCCATACTGTCGTCGTCGTGCGTGCAGCTACGGTGCGCGCACGAC
>NZ_BAAILP010000238.1:29067-30910 GCF_054589055.1 Novosphingobium sp. 11B
CCACGCGGCCAGATCGCGCGCCCCGTCGCCGCGACCATTCCAGCGCGTCCGACGGCTCCCACTCCAGCCCGAATTCACCGGCATAGCCGCCGATGATGGCGAGGTAGGAATCCTGGTCGCAGTTGTGGAAGCCGATCGAGAGGCCGAAGCGGTCGGCCAGCGCCAGCTTTTCGTCCACCGCGTCGCGGGCGTTGATGGGATCGTCCTGCTCCGACATCGAGCGGCCGACGATGGCGCGGCGGTTCGACGTGACGGCGAGGCGGACGTTCGCCGGGCGTGCCTCGACGCCGCCTTCCAGCCATGAGCGCAGGATGCGCGGCCCGGCGCCGTCGCCTTCCTCGAAACCGAGATCGTCGATGAAGACGAGGAAGCTGCGGTCCACCTTGCCGAGTGCGGCGAAGAGGTCGGTCACGCCGGAGAGAGCTTCCTGCGCCACCTGCACCAGCGCGATGCGGCCCGGGTGTGCGGTGTCGGCGGAGCGTATGGCGGCGCGCAGCAGGGCCGACTTGCCCATCCCGCGCGAGCCCCAGAGCAGCATGTCATGCGCGGCGTGTCCGGCGGCAAGGCGCTCGACGTTGGTGACCACACGGTCCTTCTGCGTGTCGATACCGCGCAGCAGGGGCAGGGCAGGGGCGTCGAGTTGCGCGACCGATCGCGCGGCGCTGCCCGTCCATACGTAGGCGGGATGCGCGAGCCAGTCGGTCGCGGTCGGGGCGGGTGGCACGAGGCGTTCCAGCGCTTCGGCGATGCGGGTGAGAACCTGGGTATGCTCCGCGGGCTGGGTCGTCATCTTTTGCATGTCCTTGGCATTCGTCGCCGTGGGGCTATAGCGACGGGGTATGGAGCACGCCAGCCAGCCCGAGATGCTTGAAGCCTGTCCCGCCGGGATCGAAGCCGCCGCGCATCTTTTGCGGGAAGGGCGCCTTGTCGCCGTGCCGACGGAGACGGTCTACGGCCTTTCGGCAAGAGCGGACCGGGACGAGTCCGTGGCGGCGATCTACCGGGCCAAGGGTCGGCCGAGTTTCAATCCGCTGATCGTCCACGTGGAACATCTCGTTTCGGCGCAGGTGCTGGCGGAGTTCGACGATCGCGCGCTGTCATTGGCTGAGGCGTTCTGGCCGGGTGCCTTGACCATGGTTCTGCCATTGCGAAAGGGCGCGCCGATTGCCGCTGCGGTCACCGCCGGGCTCCCCACGATCGCGCTGCGCTGTCCGGCGCACCCGGTGATGCGGGCGGTCATCGCGGCGACGGGCCTGCCGATCGCGGCGCCCTCGGCCAATCGCAGCGGCGGGGTCAGCCCGACCGAGGCAGGGCATGTCGTCGCCTCGCTCGGGGCGAATGTCGATGCGGTGGTCGATGGCGGCGCCTGTGAGGCAGGGCTGGAATCCACGATCGTCGCGTTGCGGGAAGGGAGGCGCTGGCAGATCCTGCGTCCCGGCCCCATCGCCGAGGATCGCATTGCCGCTGTACTCGGCGGCGCGAGCGAGCCGGTGACCTCGCAGGCCATCGAGGCGCCGGGGCAACTCGCCAGCCATTACGCGCCGGGCAAGCCGGTGCGGCTCGATGCGATCGAGGCAGAGGCTGACGAATTTCACATCGGTTTCGGCGCAGTGGCGGGGGAGGTAACCCTGTCGGCGAGCGGAGATCTGATCGAGGCGGCCTCGCGGCTCTATGCGCTGCTCCATGCCGGAGCGGCCGCAGCGCAGCCGCGCATCGCCGTAGCGCCGATCCCGGAGGGCGATATCGGCGCTGCCATAAACGACCGCCTGCGCCGGGCAGCTGCCTGAGGTATTCGCCGTCCGCTCCCACCCTTCGTCATTGCGAGCGTAGCGAAGCAATCCAA
>NZ_BAAILP010000239.1:0-6432 GCF_054589055.1 Novosphingobium sp. 11B
CTCCCATACGGGCCCGCAGCCTCCGGTGCTGCATCAGAGGCCGGACAGATGGCAGCATCCGACTACGTGCCTATTCTCCCGAATACCGCTTGCGTTCGTGCGGGCGTCCACAGATGGGTAGCGGACCGAAGGATTGCTAGCGTTCCTCGTTCTTTCGCTATGGGGCTAATCGAATGGCCATCGAGAAGTCGAAAATTTTGAAGATGGGCATCCCTCTCGCCGGGTCCACATTTATTTTAGCTCTTGAATGCTTTCGCTACGGGCTCTCATGGCGCATCCTTGCTACACTAGGAGTCTTTGTTGGCAGCTACTTCCTCGCCTCAATTATTCTTGGTCGGAAAGCCAATCGACTATGACGGCCTGACACAGGCCCTTGCGGCTATCGTGGTCACGAACGGGCTCGTCCACACAGGGGCGCGGGCGGTCAGGCAGCCTTTCTTCGCGGGCGGGCGGAAACGGACAAGCGGGAATGGAGCGCGGCCCCCGGCCCCTAAAGGACCGAAAGGGGTGGAGATCGGTCGTGGCGCAGGAACGATGTCGACCGCGCTTTATGAGCCCGGCTTACCCCAATGGCCGGGGTGCCTATCATTAAACTCAGCGCCGAAAATCCTGATCGCTTCTCTAAGAAGCTCTTGGCCCGCCTCGGAATAACCCGAGAGGCTGGCGTCATCCTCCAGCCCCATGAGTGCTGTCATGAAGTAGCCGTAGTAATCAGCAGGCGTGTCTTTGCTCGGATTCTCGGCCATCATCCTACATAGATGCCAGTAGGCACTATCGTCCGCAACGGGGCGTGTTCGGTCAGGCCGGTTTTCTTCGCGTGCGGCGAGCACCGGACGGGCCGCTATAGAGCGAGGCGCTCAGCGGCCGGAATGGCGAAAACGGGTGGTTAGTTGCCATCCGCGACAGACATCTCATCCGTAGCCAATCCGCTTGGTTGGGCGTCTAATCGAGGCAAATTTTCGACCCTACCGTCTTCACGAATTCGAAATCGGCCTCCCCCATAACCTCCACTGCTAGCTGTTTCCACCTCGTAGATGACTCCAACCTTCAGAGGCTTCGCTTCAACACCCTTTGCAGTGGGCTCAGAATATTTAAACGGCTCGCCCTTCAGCTTCTGCCCATAAAATATCGGGAAAGCGTTCAAACAATCATCGACGGCGTAATCTTTATACCAAAATACGCCGTTACGAACCAAACCGGGATCGTCATCCGCCCCCGCTGATGCCATTGCTTTTTCGTTACGAGCCGTTTGCACATGAATACTTCTGATGCAATCGGCGCTGCGCTGTGAGCGTGGATCAACAATGAAGGCGATGCGACCGCCAATTTTTATAGCGCGCAGGTCGTAGGTATACGAACAGCCAGATAACGCGAAGGCGCAGAAGATGCCGCCCACCATGATTAATCGCCGCATTGGCTAAAGGTGTGCTGAAATCAGAACGACCGCAAGGGGGCGCTTCCGGAAAGTCCGCTTTCCTACAAACATCGCTGTCCGATACCTTGCGGGCTATGACCGGCTCGTCCATCTCTATCCGCAAAAGGTTACACTGCAAGGCTACACATCGTCTTCGCAAGGTGACACATCGCGCGCCAAAGGTGTCACCTTGCCCCCTTCAAGGTGACATTTTCTGACACAAGGTGACACGTTTTCTCTGGACGGTGTAAACCGTGTAAACCCTGTCACCTTGTGAGAAAGGCCATGGTGGACGATCGATCGGGAAGGAGCGCTATTTTCGCGCGCGCCGCGGACGCATGGCGTCGCGCATCGCGAAGCTGGAGTTGATGCGGGTGACGCCCGGAAGTCGCGACAGGACCTCCCCGTGGATCGCCTCATAGGCGGCAACGCTTTCCGTGCGCAGCCGCAGCCAGTAATCGACGTTGCCCGTCATCAGGAAGCATTCGCGCACTTCGGGACACTGCCGCACCGCGTTTTCGAAACGCGACAGGTAATCCTCGGTCTGGCGGTCCAGCGTGACCTGCACGACGATATCGACCCCGCGCTCGTCATCGTCTTCCGGCCCGGTGAGCACGGTGTAGCCGCGAATGACGCCGCGGTCCTCGAGCAGGCGGATACGGCGCAGGCACGCGGACGGCGAAAGGCCGACTTCCTCGGCGATCTCGGAATTGGGCCGCCTGCCGTCGAGACGCAACAGGCGGATGATCGCGCGATCCACGGGGTCGGAGGTCACTGGCATGATCTTGTGATTTGTCCGCATTATCGTGTGCAAGGCCGCATAATGTGGCACAATATACATACATTCGGCAGCCTATTCGCTTCGTTATGCGATACGATGCATTAATCGGATCGCCAAGGGGGCTTCGTGATCACCGCTGCACGCCTGACCATCGACCTGGAGGCTCTGGCCGCCAACTACCGCCTGATCCGCGACCGCGTCGTGCCTGCGCAGACGGGCGGGGTGGTCAAGGCGGACGGCTATGGCCTCGGCGCGGTGACGGTCGCGCGCACGCTGATGGCCGAAGGTTGCCGCCATCTCTTCGTCGCCCTGTTCAGCGAGGCGGAAGCGCTGATGCCGCAACTGGAGAGCGGGGCCGAAGTCTACGTCCTCAACGGCCTTCTTCCCGGACTGGAACCGCGGTGTGCCGGGCTTGGCGCGATCCCGGTGCTCAATTCGCTGGACCAGGTCTCGCGCTGGTCGGCGCAGGCGCGTCAGAGTGGCCTGGCATTGCCTGCGGTCCTTCAGATCGACACGGGCATGTCGCGCATGGGCCTGCCGCCCGAGGAGGTGGAGCACCTGATCGCCACGCCGGCTTTGCTCGACGGTATCGAACTGCGCTTCCTGATCAGTCATCTGGCCTGCGCCGACGATCCGGAAGATCCGGCGAATGCGGCGCAGGAAGCGCTTTTCAACACCATCGCCGCGCGGTTCCCGCAGGTGCCTCGGGCGCTCGACAACAGCGGGGGAACGTTCCATCGACGCGGGCATTTCGACCTCGTGCGCGCAGGTATCGCCCTTTACGGCGGCAATCCCGGGACCGGGCCGAACCCGATGCAGCCGGTCGTAGGGCTGGAGGCGCCGATCGCGCAGTTGCGTACGATCCCTGCGGGAACCGGTGTCGGCTACGGCCTGACATTCCATGCCGCACGAGAGACGCGGATCGCGACGATCCCAGTCGGCTATGCCGACGGCTGGCCGCGCTGCCTCGGCAATCGGGGCGCGGCCTACGTCGCCGGAGTGCGGGCACCGATCGTCGGGCGGGTCTCGATGGACAGCATCACGCTCGACGTCACCGACGTGCCTGCCGGGCATTTGTATCCCGGCGCTCCAGTCGAACTGATCGGCCCGAACCAGAGCTTAGACCAGGTCGCGGCCGATGCCGGGACCATCTCCTACGAAATCCTGACCCAGCTCAGCCGCCGCTACGACCGGGATTATCTTCCGGTTCGTGCGCCCGCCCTCGACCGGAGCACCATCGCATGAAGATCGCCATTCTCGGCAGCGGCGTTATCGGCGTCACCTCGGCATGGTATCTGGCCAAGGCGGGCCATGAAGTCACCGTGATCGACCGGCAGGATGGCCCCGCGCTGGAGACCAGCTTCGCCAATGCCGGGGAGATTTCGCCGGGCTATGCCTCGCCTTGGGCTGCTCCTGGCATTCCGATGAAGGCGGTCAAGTGGCTGATGATGAAGCATGCGCCGCTGATCCTGCGGCCCCATGCCGACATGGCCATGCTGCGCTGGCTCGTCGCCATGCTGGGCAACTGCAACGCGCGCGACTACGCGATCAACAAGAGCCGCATGGTGCGCCTCGCCGAATTCAGCCGCGACTGCCTGATCGCGCTGCGCGGGGAAACCGGCATCCGCTACGACGAGCGCAGCCGGGGCACCTTGCAGCTCTTCCGCGAGCAGAAGCAGCTCGACGGCATCGGCAAGGACATCGCCGTGCTGCAAGCTGATGGAGTGCCTTTCGAGGTGCTCGACCGCGCAGGCTGCATTGCCGCCGAGCCGGGTCTTGCGGCCAGCACGGCGCCGATCGTGGGCGGGCTGCGCCTGCCCAATGACGAGACGGGGGACTGCTTCAAGTTCACCAATGCGCTGGCGGCGATGGCGGCGGCGAAGGGCGTCGAATTCCGTAATGGAATCAACATCCAGCGGCTGGTCGAGGAGGGTGGCCGGATCGTCCGGGTGGAGACGGACGCGGGCAGCGTCTCCGCCGACGTGTTCCTTGTCGCGATGGGCAGTTTCTCGCCGCAGCTGGTGGCGCCGCTGGGCCTTCGTCTGCCGGTCTATCCAGTCAAGGGCTATTCGCTGACGGTGCCGATCGTCGATGAGGCGCGGGCACCGGTCTCCACCCTGCTGGACGAGAGCTACAAGGTTGCGATCACTCGCCTCGGAGATCGTATCCGTGTTGGCGGAATGGCGGAAATCTCAGGATTTTCCCGCGACCTGCCGCCCGAGCGGCGCGCCACGCTGGAGCATTCGGCGGGCTCGCTGTTCCCCGGTGGCGGCGATCTGGAGGCGGCGAGCTTCTGGTGCGGACTGCGCCCGATGACGCCCGACAGCACCCCGGTGATCGGCCCGACGCGCATCCCGAACCTGTTCCTCAACACCGGACACGGCACGCTGGGCTGGACCATGGCCTGCGGTTCGGCCCACGTCATTGCCGATCTCATCGGCGGTCGTCGCCCCGCGATCGAGGCTTCCGATCTCGCCATCAGTCGCTACTGAGCGGCACCCAACGGCACCCAGGAGGACCATAACATGACTCTAACCCGCATCGACCAGGGCCACCGCATGAGCGAAGCGGTGGTCCATGGCGACACCATCTACCTCGCCGGCCAGATCGGCAATCCGGGTGAGAGCGTCGCAGAGCAGACCCGCGTTGCGCTCGCCGAGATCGATGCATTGCTCGCCCGGACCGGTAGCGACCGCGACCACTTGCTCTCGGCCACGATCTGGCTCGCCGACATGGCCGACTTCGCGGAAATGAACGCGGCCTGGGACGCATGGATCGCCGGGCACCCCGCACCCGCCCGCGCGACCGGCGAGGCGAAGCTGTTCGAGCCCGGCTACAAGGTCGAGATCATCATGATCGCCGCCAAGGCGTAACCGCGCCGCGCATGAGCGCTTGTCAGGGCAGGCGCCTCAGCGTGGCGAGATCGATGGCGTCGCCCATCGCCTTCAGCCCGGCGTCGTTGGGGTGGAGGTGGTCGCCCGGATCGAATTCGGGCCGCAGGTCGGCGGGCGCGGCGGGGTTGCGTACCGCAACCTCGAAATCCACGATCCCGTCGAAGACCTTGCCGCTACGGATCGCGGCGTTGACCGACTGGCGCACCCGCTCCTTCACCGGCGACATGTACCCGGCGCGCAGAGCGGGCGTCATCGTGCCGCCGATCACCTTGATCCCCAGTGCATGGGCGCGTTCGACGAATTGGCGGTAGCCGTAGAGCAGTTGCTCCGCCGTCACCGCATCGGGGCCGGTTTCCGTGCCTGCGCCGATGTCGTTGATGCCTTCGAGGAAGATCACGTGAGTAACGTTCGGCACGCTCGCCACGTCGCGCCAGAAGCGGTCGAGTGCGGACGTCGCGCGGCCCGCTTTCAGCACCCGGTTGCCGCTGATCCCCATGTTGACGACACCGCAGCGCTGGACGGCGGGAAGGGCGGCGAGGCGCTCGGCCAGGCGCCCCGGCCATCCGCGCGTCTGGGGTGACAGGCCGAGAAACCCGTCGGTGATCGAATCCCCGAATGCGACCACGGTGCAGGGGGTCTGTGCAGAACGCACCGATACCAGCGAGAGATAGGGCCGTACCTTGATCGGGGTGAAGGTCGCCCCCGGC
Source organism: Novosphingobium sp. 11B (assembly GCF_054589055.1). Classification (NCBI taxonomy): domain Bacteria; kingdom Pseudomonadati; phylum Pseudomonadota; class Alphaproteobacteria; order Sphingomonadales; family Sphingomonadaceae; genus Novosphingobium; species Novosphingobium sp. 11B. The sequence goes on from NZ_BAAILP010000239.1 coordinate 5,797, forward strand.
GTCGCGGGCGCGAAGGCCATCTCCATGCCGAGATTGGTGCGCCCGGGCCGCGACGGGGTGGAGAACGTCACGCTGACGATCACGTCCTGCGCATTGTGAAACGGCGCCAGGATCGGGTCGCTGATCACCGTCCCGCCCTTGGGCAGCGCCACGGCGGGTAGCCCGGAGAACCGGATCGGATGCACTGGGTTGGTCCCGATTTCCGTGCCCACCGGCCCGGAGGGGCTGGCGATCGTCACCGCGCCTATGGCGAGCGGCTTGTCACCTTCGGCATTGCTGAAAGTGAGCTGCATCGCGTCGCCCGCCTGCGTCAGCCGCACGCGGTAGCGATAGGTCCCGGCGGGCTGCTCGGGCTCGTTCGCGCCGCTGTCGGCCGGGGCATAGCCCCATGCGCCCGCCCACTTCGGGGCTGCATGGGCAGGGGCGGAAATCAGGGCAGCGCCGCAGAGGGCGGCCAGAAACGTCGCGGTCTTCATGCCGCCTCTCTTGTCGGACCGGTGCGCCGCTTGTCCAGTCCTGTTTCATCGCATTGCAAGTGGATGAGCGAGGTGGCTGCGCCACCTCGCTCGCCTGGTTCAGAACCGCTTGGTCACTTCCACCATGACCGTACGAGGCAGGGTGCCGAAGCCCAGCTGG
>NZ_BAAILP010000239.1:6544-31785 GCF_054589055.1 Novosphingobium sp. 11B
CAGTGCCGGTGCCGCCGCCGGTCGAGGGGCCATCGACCACGCCGGTGACGTAGAAACGGTTGGTCAGGTTCTTGCCGATCAGGGCGATCTGCCAGTTGTCGTCCTCGGCGCCGAAGCGCACGCCGGCATCGAGCGTCACGTACTTGCTCTGGCGCGACAGCGGGTTGCCGAAGCCGGAAGCGAGATAGCTGGCCGAGTACTTGCTATCGACGTTGAAGCCCAGCTTGTTGGCCGATCCGATCGAGACTTCGTAGCCGATGCCGAGGTTGCCGGTCCAGCGCGGGGCCACCGAAAGCGGTGCGCCGGTCAGGCTCTGGCGGCTGTTGCCCGACAGGTTGCAGCCTTCCGCCGGGGTCTGGCCCGCATAGCACGGCGCCAGCGGGAAGTCGGTGTAGGTCGCCTTGTCGTAGTTGATGGAGCCATGGATATCGAGCCCGGCGATGCCGTTGGGCGCGAACTCGAACTCGGCCTCGATGCCCTTGGTGCGTGCGTCGGCGGTAAGGGTCTGGAACGCGAAGATCGGCGAGTTGAAGAAGTCCACCTGCAGGTTGCGGTACTTGTAGGTGAACGCCGTGACGTTGAAGCGCAGCTGGCGATCGAGCAGAGTGGACTTGAAGCCGATCTCGAAGCCTTCCGCCTTCTCCGGATCGAAGGTGAGGTCGGCGGTGGGATCGCTCGAGAACTTCGAGTTGATGCCGCCGTTGGAGAAGCCGCCGGACTTGTAGGCGGTCTTGTAGGCGCCGTAGACCATGAGGTCGGGCGTCGGCTTCCAGGTCAGCGTGGCTTCCGGCGACCAGTTGGTGAAGTGCTGGCGCGCGGTCACGACGCCAAGGCCGTCGGGGTCGTTCTGATCGCGGAAGATGCCGAGGACCAGCGGGTTGTTGTAAGGCTGCGTGAAGAAGCTGTTCTTCGTCTCGTCAGTGTAGCGCACGCCGCCCGCGAGTTCGAGGTCGGGCAGGATCTTGTAGGTCATCTGGCCGAAGACGGCCATCGTCTCGCCCTTGGTGAAGCTGCTCTTCGCGGTGGTGACGTATTCGTAGCCCTCGGGCGCATCCGAATTGGAGACGCCGCCAGTCAGCACGAACTGGTCGAAGTCACGCCGCGTCTTCTGGTAGAGCATGCCGACCATCATGTTGAACGGCCCGTCGAACTGGGTCAGCGCGCGCAGTTCCTGGCTGAACGCCTTCCACGAGGAGTTCTCGGTCGCCCAGGTCGGGCCGATGCCGTTCTCGCTGCCGCCCGACTGGAAGTCGCAGGCGCAAGCCCAGCGGTTGTTGTTCCACTGGTAGTTGGTGACGGAAGACAGCTGCAGCTGGTCCGCATCGTACGTCAGGTTAAGCGTGCCGCCCGCCGAACGGTACTTGTTGTAGAGCGAGCCGTCCTTCTTCGCGTAGGGATAGGTCGCGGCGATGTCGGCGGGCATGTTGTTCTGGTGGGTGACGAAGTCCTTGCCGCAGGCATAGCCGTTGAGCTGTGAGGTATCGCCGTCGCCGCACCGGTAGGCCACGTAGTTCCACGAGGAGTTGTTGACCGTGCTCTGGTCGAAGCTGCCCTTGAGGGTGGCGGTGAAGCGGTCGGTCGGTTCCCACTTCAGGGTGGCGCGGGTGAGGAATTCCTCTTCGCCCGGCGCCTTGCGTGCGGCAGGCTGGGCGACATGGGTGGTCGCATCGCCGGTGCCGCCTGCGAGGATGCTGGCGGAGTCGATCTCGGTGTAGTTGATGGGATCGGCGACGTTGCGATAATAGCCGCCGTCCATCTTGGTATAGCGCGCGGCCAGACGGAAGCCGAGGGTGTCGCTGATCGGGCCGGAAAGGTAGCCTTCCAGGCGGTACTGCTGGCTCTTGATCTCGTAGCCGCCCTTGACCATGCCCTCGAACTTGTCGGTCGGGTCGGCAGTGGTGATCGAGATCACGCCTGCCGTCGCATTCTTGCCGAAGAACAGCGCCTGCGGGCCTTTCAGGACCTCGACGCGGGCGAGGTCGAAGAAGCCTTCGTTGATGACGCGGCCCTGCCCATAATAGGCGCCATCGACGACGACCGCGACCGACTGCTCGATGCCGATCGAGGTCGAGGACGAACCGATGCCGCGCAAGGTGAGCTGCGCGCCCGAACCGTTCGAGGCGCGGCCGACGCTGAACTGCGGGGCGATCGCGGTGATCTTCTCGACGCTGGTGACATCGCGCGTGGCGATCTGCTCGGCGGAGATGGCGGTGACGGCAACGGGCACGTCCTGCACGGATTCCTGCCGCTTGCGCGCGGTGACGATGATCTCGTTGAGGCCGCCCTTCTGCTGGGCCGCGTCATCCTGAGGAGCGGCAGCCGGTGCCTCTGCAGACGTATCCTGGGCCATGGCCGGAGACGCCACCATCGTCAGCGCCGTGGAGACGAGCAGGACGGATTTGGGGACTCGCATTTCAGAAACCTCCCGTTTTGTAATCGTTCTTGGCTGCTGGTTAGACCCGTCGCGGTTGGGGGGCGTCCTGTGCAAACGGATAGCCCTATCAGTTTGGACAGGTGGCCTCGGCGGGGCTGCGCGCGAGGGTCGGGCAGAGGAGACCTGAATTGACGCGCTGCCGTTTCTGGCGACTGGATCGCCACCCCGAAGGAAATACCGATTTCGCCCGTTTCCTGAGCTTGCAGGAAGAAGACTGCGCGCCGCTGGCCGATGGCGAAGTGCGTATTGCCACCGAGTGGCTTTCGATGGACGCGGGCACGCGCATGTGGATGAGCCCGCGCACCGACGGCTATCAGCCGCCGCTGCCGCTGGGATCGAAGATGGTCGGCCTCGTGCTCGGCCGCGTGATCGAGAGTGCGGACGCGGGCTATCCGGTCGGCGCGCTGGTGCGCGGCTTCGGGCAGTGGGCGGACGTCGCCACCGTGGTCCCGGCGCTGACCGGGCTGGAAGTGGTGGACGAGACGGTCGCCGATCCGCGCCAGCATTTCGGCGCGCTCGGCATGAATGCCTGGACGGCCTATGTCGGCGTCAAGGAAGTCGCGTCGGTGAAGCCGGGCGAGTGGCTGGTCGTCTCGGCGGCGGCCGGAGCTACGGGAAGCCTCGCCTGTCAGGTCGGCCGGAACCTCGGGGCGAAAGTCGTCGGTATTGCGGGCGGGGCGGACAAGTGCCGCTACCTGACCGAAGAGGTCGGTGTCGACATGGCGATCGACTACCGCAATGAGGACGTCGACGCGCGATTGGCCGAAGTGCCGGGCGGGGTGAACGCCTTCTTCGACAACGTGGGCGGGCCGATCCTCGACGCGGTGCTCGGCAACATGGCGCATTACGGGCGCGTCGCAGTGTGCGGAATGGTCGCGGGCTACGACACCGATGCGCCGATGCCGGGACCGGCGAAGTTCGATCAGGTGCTGATGCGGCGCCTGCGGATCGAGGGCTTCTTCATCCCCGACTTCCTCCATCGCGGCGCCGAATTCATGCCGCAACTGCGCGAATGGCTCGATGCCGGGAAACTGGCGGTGCGCTTCGACGAGACCGCCGGGCTGGAGAATGTCCTCACCGCCTACGAACGGATGCTGACCGGCAAGAACATCGGCAAGGTGGTCGTGAAGCTCTGATGCCGACGATCCGTCATCGCGCTCCGATCCAGTGCCTGGTCGCCGTACGCGGGCATCCGTTCGATCGTACTGCCTTTGATGCGCTGTTCCAGTCGATGGAGGGTATCAGCGCGACGATGGTGGACCAGCCCGCAGCGGCCAAGCTTATGAACACTGACGGGATGCGCGGCTTCGATGCGCTGGTGCTCTACGATATGCCGGGCCTCGATTTCGAGGTAGAGGTGGGAGCGCCGCTGCATCTTGATCCGCCACCGGGACTGGCTGACGGCTTTCGCGCGTTGCTGGAGGAGGGCAAGGGCGTCGTCGCGCTGCACCACGCGCTGGCGGGCTGGCCGACTTGGGACGAATATCACGAATGGCTGGGCGGGCGGTTCCTCTACCATCCGGGCACGGTGCGCGGACGACCGGTGCTCGATAGCGGCTATGCGCACGGCGTAACATACGATGCGGTGGTTCTGGCGGAGCACCCGGTGACGGCCGGCCTGCCACCGCGCTTCACGTTGACCGACGAGACCTACCTTGCGGAGATCTTCGCAGAGGATGTGACACCTTTGCTGCGGGCAGACATTCCCTTCACGCGCGAGCAGTTCTTCTCCGCCGAACTGGCGGTCCGGGGACGCATGTACGACCGCGAGGACTGGGACCATCCGCCGGGCAGCGATCTGATCGGCTGGACGCGTGAGGTGGGACGCAGCAGGCTGGTCTACCTCCAGCCGGGTGACGGGCCATCGGCTTACGACGATGTGAATTACCGGCGGCTGGTGGAGAACGCGATCCGCTGGGTCGCGTGAGCGTTCAGTCGTTCGCGGTGAGCCGATCCAGCCAGGCGCGGGCCTGCTTGGGCTCGCCCACGGCCTGCGAGTCCACCGGGCCGCGCTGGCGCAGGAATTCCTGGTGGAGTTCGAAAGGCTCCATGAACAGCTGTTCGCGCGCGGTGTCGATCTCTTCGGCGAGTTCGGTCAGTTCGGCGATCGTCGGAGCTACGGCTGCGCGTGCAGCGCGGTCGGCATTGTGGTCGAACAGGCCCCACTTGCCTGCCGCACAGACCTTGAGCGCGGCGATCAGCGCCTCGCGGTAATCGACCTCGAGGTCGGCGCGGCGGGTGTCGAGGCGTTCGAGACGGTCTGCTTTGGCCATCCGGCGGCGGTAGAACGGGGCAGCGCGGACTGCAAGTGCCGCAATCCTCCCCATCGCTGCGCGACAGGGAGGATCAGGAGCGATCACATCGCGGTCACGCCGCCGTCCACGGTGAATTCGCAACCGGTGACGTAGTTCGCCTCGTCGCTGGCGAGGAACAGGTTCATGTTGGCGATGTCGACAGGGCTGCCCATGCGCTTCATCGGAATGCCGGAGACAATCTCCTTGAAGCCCTCGGGGTTATCCTGGCGGGCGACGTCCTGCATGGCGGTTTCGATCATGCCGGGATGGACCGAGTTGCAGCGGATGCCCTCGGCCGCGCATTCCAGCGCCACGACCTTGGAGAACAGGCGCACGCCGCCCTTGGCCGCGCCGTAGGCTCCGCACATCGGCACGCCGACCAGCCCGCCGATCGAGGAAAGGTTCACGATCGAGCCGCCGTGGCCGACCTTGCGCATCAGCGCCACCGCGCGCTGGGTGCCGAGGAACACGCTGTCGAGGTTGACCTTGTTCTGCTTCTCCCAGTCGGCGAGGGAGAGTTCCTGCAGCGGCTTGAGAATGGCGATCCCTGCGTTGTTCACCAGCACGTCGAGACGCCCGTGGCCCTGCTCGATCGCAGAGATGGTGTCATCCCACGAAGCTTCGCTGGTCACGTCCTGTGCCAGTGCCTCGGCCTGGCCGCCTGCCTCACGGATCGACGCGGCAACGCCTTCGGCGTCTTCCAGCCTGAGATCGGTGACGTAGACGAAGGCACCTTCCTCCGCGAAGCGCTGCGCGGTGGCGGCGCCGAGGCCCCGGGCGTTGCCCGCGCCGGTTACCAGAGTGATCTTGCCTTCGAGACGGCCCATTTCATGTACTCCTTCTTCAAAGTGAAGGGTGCCCGGCGCCGCCCCCAGGGACTGACGCCGGACACCCCATTTCCCCCGCTGGGGTAACAGGTCAGAATTTCACGCCGACGGTGGCTCCGTACGTGCGCGGTTCCAGTGCCATGCCGAACGAGAACAACCCGGCCACGGTGAACGCGTGCGTCGTGGTCTTCTCGTTGGCGAGGTTGCGGCCGAAGACGCGGAAGTAGGCTTCCTTGTCGCCGACATCGAAGTTGAAGGTCAGGCTGGCATCGACGAGGTCCTGCGTGGTGGTACGCACGCGGGCATCGTTGCCATTGACCGTCACGCCGGTCACGTCGCCGCTGCCGTCGAGCGTCGGCGTCAGGGATTGTTGCGAGATCTGCTCATCATAAGGGCTGATGTGACGCCACCCGGCGGTGGCGACGACCTTGCCGAAGCTGGTCGGGATCTCGTAGTCGGCATTGACCGAGCCGGTGAACTTGGGCGCATAGATCAGGCGGTTGGCGGAGTAGTTGAACGGAACCAGTCCGGCGCCGCAGCTGTTGGCCGCCGCCGTGCCCCCCGCATAGGCGCCGCAGGTCACGAAGTTGCGGAAGTGCGACTTCATGTAGGCAGTCGAGGCGGTGATCTTGAACTGCGGGGTGATGCGCAGGGTGGCGTCGGCCTCGATGCCCTTGATGATCGCGCCGCCCGGCACGTTGCCGGTGATCGTCTGGTTGCCGAGCGGGCCGCCGGGAACCGTCAGGTTCTGCTGCATGTCCTTGTAGTCGGACACGTAGCCCGCAACGTTGAATTCCAGCTTGCGATCGAACGCCGAGAGCTTGGCGCCCACTTCGTAGGCGTCCACGGTCTCGGGCTGGAACGGGGTGCTCGCGGTGGCGGCGGTGGCCGCGCGGGGGCTGAAGCCACCCGAACGATAGCCGCGCGACCAGCTGGCATAGAGCATCACGTCGCTGCTGGGGCGATAGTCGATGCCGACCTTGGGCGTGAACTTGGTGAAGTTCGCGTCCCCGGAACCGATCAGGCCCGCCGTGGCGAAGCTGTTGGTCAGCTTCTTGTTGTCATGGCTCCAGCGACCGCCGAAGGACAGGCGCCACTTGTCGGCGAAGGCCCAGTTGAAGTCGCCGAAGAAGGCGTAGCTGGTGGTCTTGCCGACGTTGGTCTGGGCGTTGGTATCGAACTCCATCGGCGGAATGCTCGGATCGAAGCCGAAGAAGCGCGTCCACTGCGTCAGGCTGTACTTCGAATGGAAGTAGTACCCGCCGACAACGTAGTCGAACCCGGTGAACAGGTTGCCTGCAGCGCGCAGTTCCTGGCTCCACTGCGTGTACTTCTGGCGGCGATCGACGTAGTAGAGATCGCTCGACGAACCATCGAAGTCCTGGGTCTGCGCTTCCTTGCTGTGCCGCCAGCCGGTGATCGAGCTGAGCTTGATGCCGCCCAGGTCGTAGTTCATCTGCAGCGTGGCGTTGGGTGCCTTGTAGGTGCTCTTGGCGGGCAGGGTGAACACCGTATAGAGGTCGGTGGTGTTGTTGCGACCGCACTCGTTGGCGGGGATCAGGCCGCAAAACAGTTCGGTGCTGTTGGTCAGGTTGCTGACGACCGGCTCGAAGCTCTGCACCACGTTCTCGATCGAAAACTGGGCGTCGAAGCCCGATCCGGCAGGCTCGAACAGCAGGCTGGCGCCGTAGCTGTCGGCCTTGCTGCCGCCCGCGCGGGTGTTGCGGATGGCATTGCGGTAGAAGCCGTCGGACTCGTTGTGGAAGTACCAGCCCTTGATGCCCCAGGTCTCGCCGTCGCCATAGTTGACGATGGCCTTGCCGGCCCAGGTGTTCCAGCGGCCGTAGGTGAATTCGGCCTTGCCGCCGGGCTCCATGGTGGGCTTGGTGCGGGTGATGTTGATGACGCCGCCGATGGTGTTGGCGCCGAACAGCGTGCCCTGCGGCCCGCGCAGCACTTCGATCTGGGCGATGTCGAAGGCGTCCTGCAACTGGCCGGTGTTGGTGCCGATCGTCACCCCGTCCACCACGACGCCGACGGTCGGGGTCTGCGACTTCTCGATGTCGGCATAAGTCAGGCCGCGGATCGAGATGTTGGCCGCCTGCGCGCCTGAATTCTGCTGGGTGATGAGCAGGCCCGGCGCGGCGCCCTGCAGGTCGCCGATGTTGGCCGAGGCCTTGTTCTCCAGCATCGCCGCGCTGACGGCGGTGATCGCGATCGGGGTTTCCTGCAGTGTTTCCGAGCGGCGGCGGGCCGAGACGATGATCTCATTCGGATCGACAACGGCGGTGTCGGCCGCCTGCGGGGCGGCGTCCTGCGCGAAGGCGGGTGCCGAAATACAGGTCAGTGCGCTGGATGCGAGTGCGAGCTTGATGAGCGCGGTGTTCCGCGCTCCGCGAACATGTGCGGATGCCATCAGTTTATCCTCCCGGTGCGGCCGCGATTCTGTGAGGCCGTCTTCCGGTGGTCACTATGCATCGGATCGTTTCGCGCCCTACCTGTCGATTTGCACAGGTGCAGGTTTGCGTCCGAAATCGGACCACTCGCATAAATAGAGGAGATCGATGCCATGGCCGAGAACCGGCGATTCCTGCTTGCGCGCAGGCCGGAAGGGGAACCCGTTCCCGAAGACTTCATGCTGGTGACCGAACCTGTCCCCGCGCCGCCGCCCGGCGGTATCGTGGTGCGCAACCATTACGCCTCTCTCGATCCGGCCCAGCGCGGATGGATGGACGATACGGAAAGCTACATGCCGCCGATCCCGCTCGGCGATCCGGTGCGCGCAACGACGGTGGGCGTGGTCCATGCCTCGGACAACCCGGACTTCGCGGTCGGCCAATGGGTGATGGGGCTCAACGCACTGGAGGACTACTCGGTCGCCATGCCCGGCGGCTTCACGATGCCGATCGATGTAGAGGCCGTGGCGTCGCCGTCGAACTTCCTGTCCGCACTCGGCGCGGTCGGGCTCACGGCCTACTTTGGGCTGACCGAAGTGGCCAAGCCTCAACCGGGCGAGACGCTGCTGGTTTCGGGCGCAGCAGGCGCCGTAGGCTCGGCCGTCGGCCAGATCGGCAGGATCATGGGCTGCCGCGTGGTCGGCATCGCAGGTGGTGCGGAAAAGTGCCGCCGCCTGATCGACGACTACGGCTTCGACGCCGCCATCGACTATAAGGGCAAGGACCACGCGAGCCTCGTCTCCGAGATCGCGGCGGCCGCTCCCGACGGCGTCAACGTGGTGTTCGAGAACGTCGGCGGCCCGGTGCTGGAGGCAGAGGTCTTCACCCTCGCGCATCATGCCCGGATCGTCCTGTGCGGCCTCATCGCCGAATACAACACGCCCGAAAAGCTGGGCCTGCGCAACTTGTGGCAGATACTGGCCCGGCGCGCGACGATCCACGGGTTCCTGATCGCCGACTACGCGCACCGCTTCGCTGAAGGCGGCGCGCAGATGGCGCAATGGTTGGCAGAAGGAAAACTGCGCGCCGACGAGGACGTGCAGGAAGGGCTCGAGAACGCCTACCCGGCCTTCATGCGGCTGTTCTCCGGCGCGAATACCGGCAAACTGGTGTTGAAGATCGCATGAGCGCGGGCAGGCTGGCGGGCCGCAGGGCCATCGTTACCGGAGCAAGCTCGGGCATCGGTGCGGCCGTCGCCGCGCGGCTGGCGGCGGACGGGGCGCAAGTCTTCACCGCCGACATCCAGGGCGAAGTGGACTTCATCGCGGACCTTACCGAAGCGGATGCCAATGCGCGACTGGTCGCCGCCGCGATAGAGCGGATGGGCGGGCTGGATACGGTTGTCCCCTGCGCCGGGATCAGCGCCTTCCATCCTCTGGAGGGGCATGACGACGCGTACTTCCAGCGCGTGCTCGACGTGAACCTCGTCGCCGTGTTCCGTCTGGTGCGCGAGGCTACTGCGCACCTGAAAGCACACGGGGCAGGGCGCATCGTCACGATCGGCTCGACCACCTCGACATATGGGGATGAGGGCCTGTGTGCCTATTCGGCATCCAAGCACGCAGTGCTGGGCTTCACCAAGTCCGTCGCAGCGGAGCTGGGGCCTTTCGGCGTCACCGCCACGTGCGTCCAGCCCGGCGCCATCGACACGCCGATGACGGCTCCCGCGTTCGACCAGATGCCGGAATACCGCACTTTCTGGGAAGGTAAGGCCCCGCTACGCCGCCTCGGGCAAGCCGGGGACATCGCCGATGTCGTGGCCTTCCTGTGCAGCGAGGACGCGCGGTTCGTTTCCGGCCACGGCCTGTGGGTGGATGGCGGCGCGATGGTGCGGCATTGATCGCCAAAGGTGGGGACGGAGCAAGACCCAAAGCCGATCGGGATCTGGCGAGATAAATCCGCCGCAATCCCTCGTGCCGCATGTTTGCGGGTTGGTCCGGCACGCCGAGCCGACGGCGCTGCGATCGGTCGATAAAAGGTCAGCGCGGCGCGTTCCTGCACAACCTGCTGCGAAGCATGTCCCGCGCTTGGACAAGAATGGCAGGGTCCTGCCATATGTATGAACCGACATAGATCACGACCCCTGAGGGCAATGCGAAGGCTATGATCCCCAGTGGCGATATGGACGCTTCGCTCGTCCGCACACATGCAAGTATCAGCACAACCATGAGTGCGCTGCTGCTCAGCGCAGGCCGAAGGCTTGCGAAAACGTCGCGAAACGGAATTTCCAGGCGTTTGCGCAGCAAATAAAGGCCATAAGGCAGAACGAGATAGCCACGAACCACTCCCGTCATCAACATGGCCTGCCACCCCCAGTCGTGGACCGCTGCCGCGGCCGCCAGACCAAGCACGATCTGCGTGGAGGTCCATGCCAGAACGGTCCGGGATTCTCCTGCCGAGGCGATGGCCGCCACGACAAGGGTGTTCATCTGCGAAGGAACTACGGCGCACGCGAAAATCCGGATCGCGTCGGCCACGGGTTCCCATCCCGGACCGAAGACAAGGTCCACGACCTGACGTGACAGAGCCAGCGTGCCGAAGAAGGCGGGGAACATGACGAACGCCGACAACCGGCTCAGGCGCAGATACGTCGTTCGCATGGCCTGAAGATCGTGTGCCGTTCGCGCCAGAACGGGCAGGGCGATCTGCTGGAACGGCGCATAAGTAACCTGGTTCAACACCTCGACGATGCGTGATCCGGCCCGAATGAATGCAACGGCCGCCGGGCCGACGAGAATGCCGGATATGACCTCGGCGCTGCGGATGTTGATCTGGTTGAGCGTGCCGGCGATGCCCAGATGAACCCCGAAGCGCATCATATCGCGGCAGGCGGCGCATTTAAACCTCGGCCTTGGCATCCAGCCGGTACTTATCCACGCACTGACAGCCATGGCGGCAGAAGCACCGATCCGTTGTCCGACAAGAGCCCACACGCCAAATCCGGCCAAGGCAAGGGGCAACCCGACCAGCGCGCCCGCCAAAGAAGCGGCAAGGCTTCTTGCAGCCATGGAGCGGAAGCGCAGTTCACGCTGCAGGCGCGCGGTGTGTATGGTTCCGAGCGGGGTGATCGCGAAGATCGATGCGAGCGCAGCGACGATGGGGGCGAGTTCGGGCTGGTCGAATAATCGTGCGAGCAGCGGGGCGGCGGCGACAGTAACGACGCAGCATAGAAGTCCGCATGCCAGGTTGGCCCAGAACGCGGTGTCGGCGTCTTCTTCGGTAAGTGAGCGGCGCTGAACCACTGCTTCATTCATGCCGATGGTGCTGAGCGTCAGCAACAAGTCGATGACGAGGGCCGCCATCGCGACAAGCCCGAATGCAGGTGCTCCCAGCAAACGTGCCAAAATGGCAAAGGTCAGGAACGACAACGCTTGCGTCCCGAGGCTTGAAGCCGTGGACCAGAACAGCGGCTTCGCGACGTCAGGCGAAATTCTGTTCATGATCGGTTTCGGACTTTTGGATCGGCGTCCAGGTCGGGGCGATTGTCCTCCAGCCACGCGATGAACGCGGCATGGCAGACTTGTGGAGAAAAGTGCGTTCTGGCCGCCGATAATGCAGCGGTGCCCAGAGCCAGACGGTGTTGTTCATCCTCAAGCGACAATACCGCTTCGGCGAATGCTTGCGCTTCGTCCGCAACACGTATGACGGGCCGGCATTCGTGCTCCACACCTTGCAAAGTCACGCTGGTAGCAACCACGGCCTTGCCTTGCGCCATCGCTTCGACGAGCTTGATCTTCAGTCCCGACCCAAATGTCAGCGGCGAGATCACGACTGCCGCCGCCGCGTAGATCGAGGCAAGATCGTCAATTATTCCGTGGAACCTGACCCCTTCTGGTGCTCTTCCAGGAAAGGCGAGGGCCACAGATCCGACGACATCCAGCGTTGTCTCCGGAGACCTTGATCGGACGGTTGGCCAGACGTTTTCGAAGAACCATTCGAGACAGACGACATTGGGCGCGGTGTTGCTTCCCACGAAGAGGAGGCGTCCGGTCGCTCCTGGCTGTGCGGCCTCGACGGGACGGACTGCCATTGGCGCCAGTATCGTTCTGGCCACGGGCACATGTTCGGATACGAAGCCGGCCTCATCGGCCTGGATGGCCAGGACCGCGTCGGCGCGGCGCAATAATGCAATTTCCTGATCTCTATCGAGGTAACATACTGAATCGCGGCCGCCGGATGCGATTTTGCGGCGATGGAACAAGTCGTGCATCACGATTGCGCCGGGCAGGTCGGGCAGCAGGTCGAGAGCTTCCGCCTGAAAGGCATAGTCGGCGATGACAAGGTCCGCGCGCGCTCTGGCGTGCCTGATCACGAACGACCGGTCGGAATTTCGCCACGCGGCCGCTATGGAATATGGGCGTGGTCGATCTTTCAGCCATGTTGCGGTCAGTCCCGCGCGCCGAAACCATCGGATCATGATGGCGAGAATGGCATCGCGAAAAACGCCGGGATCGAGTGATATGACCCATGATCCCAATTTCAGCACGCTGCGGATTTCATGCGAGTGAAACACACTCATTTCAGGCCGTAAGCGCATGACCGGCCACCGTCCCATAATATCTGGAGACGGCTGCAACAGGTGAGGCGTAAACCCGGCGCCTTTGGCCGCGTCAGCGAGATCCAGCAGATACGCGCTACTGCCGTTCGTACGGCCGATGACCCTTTGCCGACTTATGAAGAAAATATCGCCTTTTGAAGGCGTACGATTTCGGTAAGAGTTATCTTTACTGATAAAATTTACGGGAAACGATATAAAATCCAGAAGAAATTTTTTCGGGCGCAGAAAAAATTCTAATGATGTTTGCGCGCTGGATAGCATAAAATTCTTCATATATTTTGCATACGTTTCAGAGAATGTGATTTCGAATGCGGATGAAATGCCAATTTTTTATCTATAAATTTATTGGCATAATTTCGATATATTGAATCAATTTTTGTGATTATTGATGCCGATATAACAATAAATAAGGCGTATAAAGGAAGCATAAGCGTGTACTGGAAGTTGGATATAGCCTCCATCACGTGTTTGATCGGCGCATGTAGCGCGTATATCGGGTAAGATACTGCTCCTAGCCAATCTAAAATTGCACGGTTGGCTGGCGAAGGTATTGATTTTGCCCCAAGCATTACAAGTAATGGTGAAAAAATCATTACAAATGCCAGATCGTAAGCCGCTCTCGCACGCCCACCAAATTAGGGATCAAAATTAAGACACAGATCATCAGGAGAACAGGAGTCGAAATGCATGGCACCTTTGGAACCCAGTACCTTCGGGTGCCATCAAGCAGTACGCCAAAAGAAAACGAGAACGATACCCGCGACAATGCAACGAACCAATCTTGTAATACCACTCCATGATCAAGGTCACCGAAAATAACTACCGATAGGAGCAACCCCGCGAGACCCAGTACCATCCAGCACAGCAAGCCGATCGCCGTTTTGCGAGCAGAGGATCGCCGCGTTCGTGTCAGCCTTGCCGCGTATATCGCGTTTGCCACGAGTTCGTAGAACAGTGACCATGCGGGCGGATTGAAAAGAAATATGCCCCACGGAACGAACACGTTAGGCAGCATCAGCAGGTTGGCTGGTAATCCGGTAACGATGGCGAACAGACCGGGGCCTTGATCGGGACTGAACAGGCTCCGGCGCAATGCGAGCGAGAGTCCGATGAGCGTCCCGATCGCCATGACGGGTTGCAGGCGTACAAAACGCATCACCAAGAACTCGCGCAATCCCATGCCTTCTCGAAGCCGGGTTCCATAAGCATGGGCAATCACGAAGCCGCTTAGTACGAAGAAAAAATCCACTGCCAGATAGCCGCTTGCGAACAGCGAGCCCGCTGCGGCCGGCCGCCCTGGTGCCGCAAGAGTACGTAAGTGATAGAACAAAACCGAAAACGCGGCGATGCCGCGTAGTGCGTCCAGCGCAGCAAAGCGCTGGGGGGCTACAGTGTCGTCAGTCGACATAGTAACCCTTGAATTTCTTGTGGTAGCCAAATGCGTCGGTGAGCCCCGCGCTGGCGAATTCCTTGATGTTCACCAGGCTGAGCGCAACCCCTCCCACCTTGCCGCCCCCTTGAGCGAGGAGGTCAAGAGTCGTCCGCACCGCTTTTTCCGGCGTTCGGCGCCAGCGTGCGATGACCAGAGTCTTGTCCGATAGCCTGGATACCATCCGTGTTTCGGCCACGCCCAGAACGGGTGCAGAATCGATGATGATGATGTCGAAACCCTCCCTCAGGCCAGCGATCAGACGCGCCATGGCATCTTCCGTTATCTGGTCTTCCGGGCTCCGTTGGCCGAGGGTTGGCAAGATATGCAAGCCGGTACGATCTTCGCGCACCAGCGCTTCGTCGATCCGGATCGTACCATCCAGAACACGGAACAGCCCTTCGGCATTCCTGCCGGGTAACAGGGCGTCGGAAGTCGAGTGATGGCGTACGTCGGCGTCCACCAGCACGACACGCTGCTTGCCGATGGCCAAGGTTCGAGCCAGGCACATCGAAGTGGTGGACTTGCCCTCCCGGGGAAGAGCGGATGTGATGGTGAGGACTTTGGCCGTGCCGTCCGACATCGTGAGTCCAAGGTAGGTTGCAAGATTACGAAGGCTTTCGGTGAACAGCGACATCGGCCGCATTGTCACATAGTCCTGAGGCAGGATACTTTCCGCTTTTGCACGAGTTGCCGAGGACAGGATCGGAATGGCTCCTGCATAGACCGCGCCTAGGCCCGTCTCGATGTCGGCGCGGGTCGCAACCGTATCTTCCAGATATTCCGTGACCGCCATCGTCAGGCATGCAGCTATCGCTGCTGCTGCAAGCCCGGCAAGCGCGCCGAGAAGATAGCGGGGTGAGGAAGGGGTATCAGGTACACGTGCCACAGACGCGATCGTCGCGTCTGCGTTGGGCAACGCGCCGACCTGCGCGGTCTCTTTTGCACGCGTGAGGTAGGCGTTGTAGATTGCCCTGCTTGCCTCGGCTCGTCGCTCGAGTTCCAGGCGGCCCACTTGCGCCGAACTGTTCTGCGCCAGCGAGCCTTTCGCCTGTGCGCGACTTGCGAGCAACGAGCCGAGTCGGGATTCCGCAATCTGCACATCGCCGCGCAGGCCGGAGATGATGCGCGTCAATTCGGCACCGAGTTGACTGCGTACGTCGGCAAGTTCGTCGCGAGCTTCGACGACGTCGGGATGGAGCGCTCCATAACGCGCATCCAGTTGGGCCAGGCGGGCACTGGCCTGCGCTTCCTGCTGCCGCAATTGCCTGACCGTTTCCGACGCGAGCGCGCTGCCGGTATCGGCCCCGCCTCCACCGCGCGCGATCTGGGTCTGAGCAGCGCTCAGCTTTCCGCGCTGTTCGGCCAGTTGCGCCTGCGAGTCCGCGATCTGGCGATTGAGTTCGGAGACTTCCTGCTCGGCCATGGTCGCGCCTTGCGCGCTCATGAGATTGTTGCGGATCATGTAGTTCTGAAGCGCCGCATCATCGGCGACCGCCTGGCGCTGCAGAGTGCTTGCCTGTCCTTCGACATAGCGCGCGGACTGGCTGTTGCGCAGTTGCTTCTTGGTGCTGTCGAGTTGGATGTAGCGCCCTGCCAGCGCGTTGGCGATCCTTGCCGCGTTCGCAGGGTCGGTGGAAGAGACCGAAATCTCGACGAGATATGTCACACCAACACGCCGAACATGACTTTGCGCCAGAAGGATTTCGGCCGTCCGGCGCTCGCGCTCTGCCGCGGATGCGGCGGGATCGATCTTGCCGCTGAACTCGCGTATGCGTGCGAGACCCAGTTGGCGCACCACGTCCAGCGTCAATGCCGGCGAGCGGACAACTTGCACCGCAGTGTCGATCAGGTTGTCATCCGCAGGTGCCACGAAGCCGCGGTCGTTGATCTTCACCGGTTCCGCCTGCCGCGGCTCCAGCAGAAGCGTGCTTGTGGCGGTATAGGTGCGGGGCAGCAAGGCCAGTAGGGTTGCGGCGATCGTCAGAGTGATCACGAAGGCCGAAGCGAATGCCCACCTGCGCCTGAAGAAAAGCGCGCCTATTTCAGACGCCTCGGGAAATAGTCGAGCGGTTGCCCGGACGGATATTTCATCCGCTGCGGCGCCATGAATCCTGTTGCTCAAGGCGTTGCTCCAAATAGGATCATCTAAACATTGAGGCACATGCAGCAATGCCTAAGCATGTCGTCCGTAAAGCGTTGCGGTCGTCCTAGGTGTAATGCCGATACGCCCCGTCGCTGGAAACAGCATTTCGCTCCATTTTGAGATGGAGTTTCGGGGTTTTCAGATGGAATTGGATCAAACTGTCAGGGCATCGGTGGCGTATCTCGTGCATGACATGGACGACACCGCCGTTCGTCGGAGAGTCGATCTGCTTTTGGGAGAGGGTTTGGCGGTGGCTCTTGGCGGCTTTCACAGGCGCGCATCGGTGATGGACACCGACATCGCGCATCGGGTGCTTGATCTGCGCCGCACTGTTGATCTGGGCCGCACCATGGATGCGCGATTGATGCAGCGTGCGGCGGCGGTGGCGCGACATCTTCTTGATCCGGCAGCGGTTCGGGAGCTTTGCTACGGAGCTTCGGTGATCGTCGCCCGAAACCTCGAGATGCTCGTGCTCGCGTGGCGTGTGCGCCGGCGCGAGCAGCGCCTGGTCTACGAATGCCTGGATATCCATCGGCTGATGCTCGGCGGGGGCTGGAAATCCCGTATGCTCAGGTGGCTGGAGCGGTGGTTGCTGGCGCGCACGGACCTGGTGATCGTGAGTTCACCGGCGTTCGCGGATCGCTACTTTTCGAAAAGGCAACGGCGCTCCGAAGGCGTGATACTGGTGGAGAACAAAGTGTCCCGCTTGCGGTCCGGTGTGCCTCCCTTGCCTAGATCCTCCAGTGATGCCCCCATTGTCATCGGGTGGTTCGGAATGCTGCGTTGCCGCAGGACCTTCACGCACCTTGCCCAACTGGCACAGCGGGCGAGAGGGCGCGTGGAAGTGGTGATCGCCGGCATCGCCAGTCCTGCCGAATTCCCCGATTTCGAAGCGGAAGTGTCGAAGATCCCACGGATGCGATACCTGGGAGCCTATCGCCTCGAAGACCTGGCAGACCTTTATACCGGTGTCGATTTCGTCTGGGCCATCGACTATTTCGAGGAAGGGATGAATTCGGAATGGTTGTTGCCCAACCGGCTCTACGAAGGCCTGGCCCATGGCGCGATACCCATCGCCTTGAAAAGCGTCGAAACCGGGCGCTGGCTGGCGCGCCGTGATGTCGGGTTGTTGTTGGACGATGCGGACAGCGAACTGCCCGATCGATTGCTGGGGCTGACCGCCGATGAGCGATGGCGCATGCAGGTCGCCATTGCCGCCTTGCCGGATAGCGCACTTCATCAGGCCCTTTCCGAGCGCCGTGCCATAGCCGAGGCCATCTTAGGGCGTGCCCGTGCCTGATTTCGACGGTGCCGACATGCTCATCGTCGTACCCTGCCTGAACGAGGAAGCGTACCTGCCCGCCTTGCTGGCAAAGCTACTGCGCAATGTGGGCGGTGCGCTGGTCGTGGTGGCCGATGGCGGAAGTACCGATCGAAGCAGGGACATCGTCAGAAATCTCGCCTCCAGGCACGATAATCTGGTGCTGCTGGAAAATCCCAAACGGATGCAGGGCGCGGCTGTAAACCTGGCGGCTCGCCGCTATGGCGCCGGACGGCGCTGGCTGGTGCGGATCGACGCACATGCGCGATACCCGGAAGAGTTCGTCCCACGCCTCGTGCTTTCGGCGCAGGGCATGCGGGCGACCTCGGTGGTCGTGCCGATGACCACACGGGGGACGGGATGCTTCCAGAAAGCGGCGGCTGCGGCGCAGAACTCCGTGCTGGGCACAGGCGGCGCCGTGCATCGCCACGTCGGAAGGGGGCAGTGGGTCGAACATGGCCACCACGCCCTGTTCGACCTCGTCCTGTTCATGATGGTGGGAGGATATGACGAGGATTTTGCCGCTAACGAGGATTCCGAACTCGATCGCCGGCTTATCGCCGCGGGCGGCCGCATCTGGCTCGAGCCGGATGCTGCGATCGTCTACCACCCTCGTGCCTCCGTGAGCGCCCTGTTCAGGCAGTATCGCAATTACGGCAAGGGTCGCGCGCGCAATCTCAAGCGACATCCGGCACCGTTGAAGTTGCGCCAGATGCTGCCGATCGGCGTGCTGCCGGCAATCGCCACTGCACTGAGCGCATTTGCGGCGGCGCCTTTCGGGTTCGGAGCGATGGTGCTGGCAATACCTATGTCATGCTGGTTGGCGGTGTCGCTCGTCGGCGGGGCGTTGCTCGGCATGCGCGCGCGATCGGGATGTGCGGCCTGCTCCGGAATTGCCGCGATGACGATGCATGCTGGCTGGTCGCTGGGCTTCATAGGTGAGGCGCTGAGCAGGCGCAGGATGCCGCCGTCACCATCGTCGCTAAGGCTCGATCCATTGCCCGATGAGCCATCGATGGATGAAACACCGCTGCGGGTGGCACAGGCTACCTGATCAGCCGGTCTGGCGCAGCCCTATTTGCTCCACCGTGCTGCGCGCGCAGCCCGTTCTTGCGCGGCGTCAAGCGGATCGCCTGAGGCCATCGCTTGCGCCGCGGCCATGAGATCTCCCGCGGCCGAGCCGGCTTGTCGGTATTCGCCGTGCGTGGTGGCCTCGTTAGTCATCGCCCGGCGCAGGACCCAGCCTTCGCTGTCCTTGCAGGCGATGCCCGAACTGGCGCCGGCGTCGTAGACGCGGCAATAACCGCCGTCACTGCGCCGGAAGCTGGTGAGAATCCGCAGCTTGCCGGTTTCATCGCTGGACGCGAGCTTCTCGTCGAGGCCCCTGGCCAGCATGCCTGTCGCCACAAGCGCACCGCTTGAAGTCACACCGGCACCGTCATCTGCAATGCGCGTTCCGAAGAACAGTCCCAGCACGAGCGAGGCGGCGATCGCTGCTCCCATGCCGGACCAGCGCGGCAGCGTGAAGCGGCGCGAACTGGCGGCGCGTGTCTGCCTGTCCCGGCGCGCGCGCGCGGCGGTGAAATCGAGAATCCGGGCGGGTTCGTCCGACTTGGCGTCGATCATCTCCGCTTCGACGTCCTCTGCCGCAGCGGCTGCGATCATCAGGGTCAGGCTTTCCGGCACCGGCTCTTCAGCGACGGGATCGAAGTGGCTGCGCAGTAGCGCACGCAGGCGCTGCTGCTCCTGGAGTCGCGACGAAAGCGTGGGGTCGGCGGCAATCGCATCGGCCACTCGCTGCCCGTCGGCGCCGGACAGTTCGCCATCGGCATAGGCGGCGAATTCCTCCTCGCTCACGGTCATGCGATTTCTCCGAGTTCGCGCAACAATGCCTCACGGCCACGCCCGAGCCGCGAGGTGAGCGTGCCCTGCGGCACGCCGATGATTTCGGCCGCTTCCTTGTAGGCAAAGCCCTCGACCAGCACGAGCACTACCGCTTCGCGCTGGTCGTCGGGCAGACGGGCGAGGGCGCGGCCGACATTACCCAGTTCGACCATGTTCTCGGCATCGCGATCACCGGGTGTGCCGACGTTGGCGCCTTCCTCCTCGTGAGTGAAGGTCTGCGAGCGCCGCGTCCTTGCCCGTACTTCATCGATCCACTGGTTGCGCATAATCCTGTAAACCCAAGCGTCAAGCCGCGTGCCGTCCTGCCACGACTGGCGGGACTTGAGCGCGCGCTCGACCGTCTGCTGGCACAAGTCGTCGGCGTCGGCCGCATCACGGGCGAGGCCCCGCGCGAAGCGCCGCAGGCGCGGCAGCAGGGCGGTGAGTTCCTCGCAGAAACGGTCTTGGCTCGTCGATGCGTTCATCGAAATGTCTTGTCCGCAGGATGAAACGGACCGACTGCCGCGTTTCATCCCTGAATGCCACGAAATTTTTGCTATCGGATGGATCGATGAGAAATCGCACCCTTCTTTCGGCCGGGATTGCCGCCATCTTTCTCGTCTCGCCGTCGGTGCCGGTCGAAGCGCAGCTCGGTGGTGGGCTGCCGATGGACCTGCCCGGGACCGTGGGCCGGGTGCGCGATACGCTCGGCGACATTGCCGGGCCGGTGATAGAGCCCGTCGGGCGGATCGTGAGCGACGTGCGCGCGCTGGCGAACGAGCGGGTGCGGCGGCTCACCCGGCTGGTCGCCGATCACGGCGACCGGGTCGAGTGGGACGAGCAGCACCAGCCTGCCGTGCGGGGCGAAGTGCTGATGCTGGACCCCGACGAGGCGGCGCTCGATACGGCCCGGCGGCAGGGGTACAATGTGATCGAGCAAGGCGCGCTGGAAGGGCTCGATGTACGCTTTGCGCGCCTCGAGGTGCCGTCAGGCGCCTCTCTGGCCAAATCGGTGGAGGACTTGCGAAAGACCCTTCCTGGCCGGGAGATCAGCGCGGATCAGTTGCATTTTCCTTCGGGTGGCACCCCCACGCAGGACGGCAAGGCGGTATCCGGCGCGCTTCCACGCGGCGGCACTGTCGGGGTCATCGACGGCGGCATCGGTGGTTCGACGCGGCTTGCCTCGCAGCGTGGCTTCGCGGCGGGAGCGCCGAAAACAAGCGACCATGCCAGCGCGATCGCCTCGCTTCTGACGGGGGCGGGGACTGCGCGTATCTATGGCGCCGATGTCTATGGCTCGGACCCGGCGGGCGGCAATGCGCTGGCGATCGCAAGGGCGCTGGGGTGGATGCAGGTGCAGGGTGTGCCGGTGGTGTCGATCAGTCTGGTCGGTCCATCCAACCCGCTGCTGGCGCGGGCGGTGGCTTCGGCGCAGAGCAAGGGGATGACGGTGGTGGCGGCGGTCGGCAATGACGGCGCGGCTGCTCCGCCTGCCTTTCCGGCGTCCTATCCCGGGGTAATCGCGGTGACAGGCGTGGACGGATCGGGGCGCGTGCTGATCGAGGCGGGGCGTGCCTCGCACCTCGATTATGCCGCGCCGGGAGCGGACATGTCGGCGCTGGTGCCGGGCAAGGGCCGTCAGTCGCTGCGCGGAACGTCCTATGCTGCGCCGCTGGTGGCGTCGCGTATCGCGGCGCGGCGGGCACTCGTCAGAAGTGCCGCAGAGGCGCTGAAAGCCGTGGATTCCGAAGCCATCAAGGGGCAGCGCCGAACCGGACGCGGCGTGTTGTGCAACATCTGCCGATCGGGCCTTTAGAAAAAATCTGAAATAATTTCATCGGCCATGGATGAAAGCGAAATGGCCATCCGTTCCTTCCATCAGACACCCCGGACGGGGCCAACGACAACAAGGAAGGAGCAAATCCCATGAACAAGCTCTCACTTACGACCGCCATCGCAACTCTTGCCCTGATCGCCGCGCCAAGCGTGGCCAATGCCCAACTGCTGGGCGGTGGCGGCCTTGGCGGATCGCTCGGCGGTGGCCTCGGCGGCTCGCTGGGCGGCACCATCGGCGGTGTCGGCAGCTCGATCGACGGGACCATGGGCGGTGCGGGCGACATCAGCGCCTCGCGCGCCAGCCGCAGCGTTTCGTCGCGGGCCTCGGGCAATGCCAGCGGCCACGCCAGGAAGTCCGTGACCAAGCCCTCGGTTTCGGCGCCGGATACCTCGGCGGTGACCGGTGCAGCCGATAGCGCCCGCTCGCAGGCCAGCGGCCTCGTCGACTCCGCCCGCTCGACGGCGGGTAGCGGTTCGGCAACCGGCACGGGTTCGGCCACGGGCTCGCTCGCCGGTTCACTGACGGGATCGGGCGCGAACGGCTCGGCTTCGGGCGCGGGCGATCTCGCCGGTTCGGGCAGCTTGCCTGATACTTCGGGCGTGACCTCGCAGGTTGCGGGTATCGCGACCGGGACGGCTCAGGCAGCCCGCTCGGCCGCGGCAGAGAAGGCGCAGGCGGTCGGCAGCCAGGCCCGCGATGCGGCGTCCAGCGCGGCGAACAGCTCAGCCTCGGGTTCGGGTAATGGTTCTGCCAACGCGCAGGCGGGCAAGCGCAGCGCCAACGTGACCGGCTCGGGCAGCGGTTCGGCTTCGAAGAGCGGTGCGAATGGTTCGGTCGGCCTCGGTGCCAGCACCAGCCGCGACCAGTAAGTTCCGCAGATAAGCCTTCGTCAGAAAGGCGTGCCTAACACCGCCGCGTCGCTTCCATCCCCCACCAATGACGCGGCGGCCTGCGCCCCCGGGAGAGACCACTCACTCTCGGGGGCGTTCTCATGCGTGCGATCAGGCGGCAGCGCGGATGGTGACCGGGATCGACTTGTAGGCCGGGGTGCCGCTCGCGGGGTCATAGTCGTCCAGCGGCACAAGGCAGTTGGCCTCCGGATAGTAAGCCGCCAGCGAGCCGCGCGCGATGGCATGGCGGACCAGCGTGAAGCCCTTCAAGGTGCGCCCGGCCGGGGTGGTGACGTCCACTTTGTCACCCTCGGCCAGACCCAGCATGGCAAGGTCCACTTCATTGGCGAAGATCACGTCGCGGCGGCCGGTGACGCCGCGATAGCGATCGTCAAGGCTGTAGATGGTGGTGTTGTACTGGTCATGGCTGCGGATCGTGGTGAGCAGCAGCGAGCGCTCGACCTGTTCCTCGGCTTGGGGGTGCGCGATGAACTGGGCCTTGCCGGTCGGTGTCTTCCACGTGCGGGTGGCAGGGCCGATGGTGAGGCGGAATCCCCCCGGCTCGCGCACGCGAATGTTGAAGTCGCGAAAGTCGGGATAGACGGCCTCGATGCCGTCGCGGATGCGGTCGTAGTCAGCGACGAGCGCGGCCCAGTCGATGCGGGTGTGCGGCATCGCCGCCTGCGCCAGTCCGGCAACGATCGCCGGCTCGGAGCGGACCTCGGGGCCGGGCGCCTTGAGCTTGCCGCGTGAGGCGTGGACCATCGACATGCTGTCCTCCACCGTCACCCATTGCGGGCCGGCGTCCTGCACGTCCAGTTCGGTGCGGCCGAGGCAGGGGAGCACCAGAGTCTCCTTCGCCGTCAGCAGGCAAGTGCGGTTGAACTTGGTGAGGATATTGACCGAAAGGTCCAGCCCGCGCACCGCGGCGAAGCAGGCCTCGGGATCGGGCATGGCGACGGCGAGGTTGCCGCCGAGCGAGATCAGCGCCTTCGAGTGTCCGGAGCGCATGGCGGCAAGGGCTTCGACTGCATTGTGGCCGTGATGGCGGGGCGCGGCGATGCCGAAAGCGTCGTCGAGACGCTGCAGCATGTCCTCGGTCGGCAGTTCGGTGATGCCGACGGTGCGGTCGCCCTGTACGTTGCTGTGGCCGCGCAGGGGGCAGATGCCCGCGCCCGGCTTGCCGAACTGCCCACGCAGTAGCAGCAGGTTGGCGATCGCCTGCACGTTCTGGGTGCCGTGCTTGTGCTGGGTGATCCCCATGCCGTAGCAGACGATCACCCGCTCCGCCTTCATGTAGACTTGCGCCATGCTCTCGATGGCATCGCGCGTCAGGCCGGAGGCGACCTCGATCCAGTTCCAGCTGGTGGCATCGAGATCGGCCCTGAGTGCGTCCAGCCCTACGGTGTGATCGGCGATGAAAGCGTGGTCTAGGGCGTCGGCCTCCACCACCAGTTTCATCATGCCCTTGAGCATCGCCATGTCGCCGCCGATGCGGACCTGATGGTAGGCAGAGGCGAGCGGGGTGGAATGGGTCGAGAGCATTTCGGTGGGATGCTGCGGCGACTTGAAGCGTTCGAGTCCGCGCTCGCGCATCGGGTTGGCGACGACGATGGGCACGCCGCGCTTCGATGCGGCGGCCAGCGTGCCGAGCATGCGCGGGTGGTTGGTGCCGGGGTTGTGGCCGATGCAGAAGATCGCGTCGGCAAGGTCGAAGTCCTCCAGCGTCACCGTGCCCTTGCCGATGCCGATCGACTTGGGCAGGCCGGTGCTGGTCGCCTCGTGGCACATGTTCGAGCAGTCGGGGAAGTTGTTGGTCCCGAACTCGCGCGCGAAGAGCTGGTAGAGGAATGCGGCCTCGTTGGATGCGCGGCCGGAGCAGTAGAATTCCGCCTGATCGGCGTGGGCGAGGGCCTGCATCGATGCACCCGCGCGGGCGAAGGCTTCGTCCCATGTGATGGGCACATAGTGGTCGGTCTCGGCATCGTAGCGCAGCGGTTCGGTGAGGCGGCCCGCGTCCTCCAACTGGTGATCGCTCCAGGACCACAGTTCGGTGGCGGTGTGGCGCGCGAAGAAGTCGGGATCGACGCGCTTGACGGTGGCTTCCCAAGTGACGGCCTTGGCGCCGTTCTCGCAGAACTCGAACGAGGAGGTGTGCCGGGGATCGGGCCAGGCGCAGCCGGGGCAGTCGAAGCCGTCGGGCTGGTTCATTTGCAGGAGCGCGCGCGTGTCGGGGCTGGCTTTCATCTGCTCGCGCACCGTGCGCGCCACCGCTCGCAGCGCGCCCCAGCCGCCCGCCGGCCCCGTGTAGTCGCTGATGCCTTGGGGGCGGTTCTCGGGTTCACGCGTTTCGCTCATGACTCTGGTACTCGCTGCATGGTGGCGCGGCCGGTTTAGCATCCCGCGTCGGAAAATCCGACGGTACAGGAGTATGCTTTGTGCGCGGACCTGGTTGCATGCTGCGCAGCACAGAGCGGCACCATCAGAGGTCCTCTATCAGCGCGGTGGGCACTTCGTAGCCCCATTGCGCATACTTGCGCGCGATGACGGCGGCCATGAGCGCCAGTTCGGGTGAGCGGTCGCCGGGGCGGTGGCTCATGATGATCGGCGAGGTCGCAGGCTCCACGAGTTCGCGGAAGGCGACGTCGTGGCTGCGGGCGCGGCGGACCGATTCCGGGACGATCGCCATGCCTTCCTGCGCCGCGACGAGGCCGATGGCGATCTGCAGTTCGCGCGCCTCGTGGACCACGCGCGGTTCGATGGAATGGTCGCGGAAGAGCGAGATCACCTGGTCGGCATAGCTGGGACGCGGTGCGCGCGGGTAGAGAATTTGCGGTTCGTCGGCGAGTTCGCGCAGGGAGATCGGCTCCTCGCCGTTCGCGAGCGGGTGATCCGTCGGGAAGGCGGCGATGAGTCTTTCGTCGCGCAGGATGATGCGCCGTACTGCCGGATCCTCGAACCGGATACGACCGAAGCCGACGTCGATACGCCCGTCCTTGAGGGCGGCGATCTGGTCGAGCGTCGTCGCTTCCACCATGACCAGTTCGACGTTCTCGGCGACCTTGCGGAATTCGCGGATCAGTTCGGGCAGGCGCGCGTATATGGTGGAGGCGACGAAACCGATGACCAGGCGCCGGCGCCGACGGGTCGCCGCCGCCTTCACCA